>JAEUWE010000485.1 GCA_016791465.1 Pseudobdellovibrionaceae bacterium | reverse complement strand
CGCCAAGGCGCGGAGGGTGCACTTTGGTTTTAATGGAGTGATCGGTGCGACCGTCGCGGTGATTGGAATGAAAGTAAAAAAGAATCCAAACGTGTGAATACTCGGCGAGCCCCTCAAACGCGTCGGAGTTGAGATCATCGCGGAGACGGATGCGGCCGACCGTGGTGTTGACGAGACCGGGTTGTCTGGGGGTGCCAAACTTCTCTTTGAACGGAGAGATGACGGTTCCAATGGCGGTCAGCGGTGGCAGCGTGGTCATGCTTCGATGGAGTAGCAGAGCCGAGTCTATGCCGTCATCCACATTGTGTGCGGATGACGGCCAATGGGGAGAATCAGAACTTAAAACCGAGTTTCGCGTTGTAGCTATCGGTTCCAAAGGCGCGCGAATATTCCACGCCGAGATTGAGGAGCAAGAGATTGGCGTTCACACCAATCAGGAACTGCGTGCTGGTCGGTGAGCTTTCAGCGCTTTGCGCCGAAGTAAAACCGAAGATCGTTCCGGTGGTTGCACCGGTCATGTTGACCTTGCCTTTCGCTGAAACCATACCAATACCAGCGTAGGGCTCAATCATCGGCAGATTGGGGCTGACGAGCAGCTGGAGTCCCGTTTGGCTATTCTCTTGTGCGACCGTGACTTCAACAGGAACGTTGCCGGTTGAGGCGTTATTCAGCGTCTGTTTAAAAGAGATTTCGTTTTTAGTGATAAAGGCGCGAGCTGCGATATTAAATGGAAGAACGAGTGCCTCTGTTGCCGTCCACTTGATGGCTCCGCCAAACTGTTGGTACTTGATGTCGCCGACGGAGACGCTGGGGAACATCAAAAGTTCACCGGTGAATCCGAGCGGAACCGACACGGCGGCCAAGAGGCTTGCATGCGGAAGGCGGCCGACGTCGGCAGAAGCGTCGACGGATTTTGAGAGGCGATTGATCTCAGGCGTATTGGTGAGACCGCCAACCAGTGCGACTTCAACGCCAAATACGGCACCCAGAGAGCTCGCTCCTGTCACCGAGTGGAAGGTGGAGTTTGCCGACAATTCGTTGATCACTTTGTCGAAGTCATCCTGACTTAGGTTTGTGAAGCCGGGACCCGCGGCCGCGAGAGCGGATGATGCGAAGATGGAGACACTAGCAAAGACCGCCAATGTTTTTGTCGACGTCGAAAACGTTTTGAAAATCAGGTTTTTAAATGACATGAGAAAACCCCTCCTGCGGGTGAAACTGGTGCACAGTTCATTTGACTCCGATCCGGTCCGCTTGGGCAGACCAGGTGGTCAGAAAGGAGGAGAGACTGGGCCTAAGGAGAGGTGAGGACCGGTCGTCTAGTGAGCGAGATTCTGGTGCGTCCAAGTTGAGAAAATGCCAGAACGCTTAAAGTCTCGCGCTTCGAACTGTTCCTTGCTTGCGATGTCGTCATAGACCAGGACAAACGAGGCCTGTCGATGATTCATATCGCTAAAGCTGGATTCGCCGGAAATCTCGAGGTGACGGAAAAGCTCGTTGTAGCTTGTTGTCGCATCCATCCCGATGAGCCAATTGAGAAGTGTTGCGTCGCCTCCCAGTTTTCCAATCAGGGCTCGTGCTTCTTGCCATTCCAGAGCGACGCGGTCGTTGAGTTTTACACTGTCAGGTGAAAGTGCTGCGATTTCGCCGCGAGCCTTCGCGAGGAACTGGGCGACCTCGGGAACAGCTTTGAGCTCTTGAAAGCTTTTGCCGGTTCGAGTGCGAAGTTCTGATTCCATTTGTCGGATGTGGCCGGAAAGTGACGAGCCGCGCGCAAATGAAAAACAGTTTTCTCCGTCATTGAGGCGAGTGGGACTTGCGATCTGAGCTCCTCCGCCACCAAAAGTGAAGGGAACGCGAATGATCGCCGCACGTCGCACCGTTTGGTAGTAGCGAACGGTGACTTGATCCATCGGTGACAGAAGATATCCGACTTCGATAACAGTATTTTCTGATCCGCGTCGACGGGGAAGCCAGGTGTCGAGTGTCTTCCAGGCAAGTCCTGTCGTGTGAAGTTCACCAAAACCGCGCGCGCCCGGTGTGTCGACGTCGATGACCTTATCAAATACGCGAAGCATGCCGTGATCGTTTCTCCACCCAGGTTGGAGCTGAACGAGGGTGCCGAGACTTTTCCCAAGTATTTCGCGCAAGGCAGGAGCTGTTCGGTCGTTGAACTGCAAGACGGGGATTGGTCCGTTCTGTGTTTGCAAGATAACGTTTGGAACATTCTTTTGGCGAGCGAGCAGCGTGATCTCGGGTCGAGTACGTGAGGAATCGATTTTGGTGAAGAGGTCTTCACAGACCTGAGCCGACGCATTGATGCCAAAAAGTAGCGCGATAAATCCGATTTTCAACTTCACAGCGCACCTCCACGAGGAATCTCAGCGGCATCTGCTGCTGTGATGAGCCGTCGCGCGATTGCTTGCTGAATCAGCTCTTCGCGAAACTTGGGATGTGCGATGCTGATCAGTGCTTTGGCGCGTTGGCGCTCGGACTTTCCTTTGAGGTGAGCAATGCCGTACTCAGTGACGACGTGGCTGACGCTCTCATGAGGAGTTGTAATCGGCCCATCGTAGAGATCGAGAACAATAGATGAAATCGTCTCGTTCTTTGCAGTCGAGCGAATCGCGATGATGGCTTTGCCGCCGGCTGAGCGCGAAGCGCCCGTCATGAATTCGACTTGGCCCCCAGGACTTGAGATGCGTCCCTCTGGCCCCATCGTCGCATTCACTTCGCCGTGGAGGTTCACCTGAAGAGCCGTATTGACGGCGTGGAACTTTGGAATGTCAGCGATGCGCCCCGGAGAATTCACAAATTCAGTCTCCCTAAAGGTGACGCGCTCGTTGCGATTGAGCCATCGATAGAGATTCGATGAGCCGTAGGCAAAGCCGGTCTCGGCGCTGATGGCGATTCCGCGCTCCATCATCTCCATCATATGGTCGCCGAACATTTCGGTCGAAATCTTGATGCGGCGACGGCCAGCCTGTGAAAGGCCATCGGGAACGCCGCCAAAGATATTGCCGATACCGATTTGCAATGTGGATTCGGAATCGACGAGCGAGCCAATGTGCTTGCCGATGGCGGCATCGACGGGGCCGACGGGAACAACAGCAGGGCCGGCGAGCTGAGTGGTGGATTTGAAGCTTGAAGTTAACCGTTCGCGATGAATTTTATTGTCGCCATTGGTATAGGGGACATTCGGATTCACCTCGGCGATGATTTTGATGCCCGGGCGATCGCGGAGAATGGTCATGATCATGTCCGAGTTGGGCCCAAGGCTGTGATAGCCGTAGGCATCGGCCTCAGATACGCGAACGACGATCGCGTCGTAGTGGAAGTCTGTTTGATTGGGATCGCGCACAAGACGAGTGAAGTCCGAGAGGTTGCCCGGAATCACGTCGACGCGACCCTCTTTATGGAGTTCGCGCAAGTTGCCACCTAAAAAGAGTGCGCTCACTCGAAATTTTCCGTCGGTGGTTTCAATGCCTTTGCGGAACTCGTTGGCACCGATGCCGTTGACGAGAACATGCAGATCGATACCTTTTTGCATCTTTGCCGCTTGATAGATCATCGCCGAAACGGCATCCGGGCTTGCGCCGGCGGCGATAGGCAAGAAGACCTTTGCGCCATCGGGAATGGCCGCAATGGCTTGTACGGCCGGAGAATTGTCGCTGAGTCCAAGGCCCTTGATGATTTGGGCGTAGGGAATTTTGGGCTGCGGAACAAGGTCAGTCTCTTTGAGTGCTGCAAACGAGGCGAGACCTTTTTCGCCTTCGACGAAGACGGCAATAGCAGAATGGCGTTCGTTGGCGGCGTGGATGAACCGGCGTTGAATTTCAAAGTGCGCCATCGACCGAGCGACGCCGAGCTCGCTCATCAGGAAGCCGCGCTCTTCATCGGGCGTTCCTGCTTTTGTCTTCTTGAGTTCGATGCTCGAAGTCCACGCGACACAGTTGTCGGATTTGCAGG
>JAEUWE010000460.1 GCA_016791465.1 Pseudobdellovibrionaceae bacterium | reverse complement strand
GCGCTCTTGAACTCAAAGTGGTTCAAGACTTCGTAGAACTCTTTGCCGGCGCGCAGGTCGTCGAGGACTTTTTCGAACGGGAAGCGGGCGTGAGTGGCGACCATTTTCCACGTGCGTGGCTCGCTCAAGTAGCTGCGGTAGACCGGTTTATCGAGGGTGATGTTGAAGTAGTACCGCTCAGTCTGCTGTGGAATTGAAACGTTGCTTGGAATCTCGACCGACTGACCGAAAATCGTGATGATATCGACATCGGGGCTGATCAGATCGGTCACTTGAAGAGACGCAAGTTGATTGCGGCGTACAGCAGGAAAAACCACGCCGACGTCGACCCAGCCATCTTTCTGTAAATTTTTGTAGCCGGTTGTTTTGCCGGTGAGTTCCACCTGCTGATTTTTTGGAACTGTTCTGACTGCGAAAATCATGGAGGGAGCGGGTACCTGCGACATCCACGTTGTGCGCACGTAACCGGGCGCTTCGACTGTGAGCGGTTGTCCATCAATCCAATCGGTCGGGAGCGGGACCATGCCGTTGGCGTCGGTGGTGAGCAGGTTTCCGGGGAAAGGCACATTCTCGCGTGGTCCGATCAGAATCGCCGCGCCAGCGAGGGGTGTTCCATTCGCGTCAGTGACGATCAGCGTGGGGGCTTCGGCGGAGTTGTTTTCGCTAAAGCCTGCTTTATCTGTAGGCAGATGGCTGGAGCGATGGGTTGGCGAGCAACCTGCGGCGGTGAGCAGGGTGGCGATCAGGGCGAGAGCGGCGAAGAACGACATCCGATACATAATCCCCTCCGTTCGGTAGTGGAGAAGATTGCATCGTTTGTGCGCACGGCCGTCAATTAACGAGCGTTGTGCGCCGCGTTTTTGGTGGTGGTAAGCGGGGTTACAGCGCGGAGAGAGACCACGCGCTCTTCGGTCATGCGCGTGAGGCAAGACTGGGTGGCGAGCTCATTGTCATCGGCAAGGGCTTCGAGGCCACACTGTGAGTCGCGGAATTTGAGCCAAGCCTGCTGCGAGCTCTGCATTGAACGGACAAGCTTTGTCTCTCCGGCCTGTTCTGTTTTTCTCATGAGGGCGGCAATATCGGTTTCGGCGCGATCGAGTTCAAGCGCCAGGCAGTCGCGGATTTCAAGCATCGAGTCGCAGTCGGCAGCCTTTGCCCGGGTTGCCGTCGCGAGTACGGTGAAAATGATAAGAACAGTGGCGATGAGAGCATTTGAGCGAGATTTCAGCATGTTGGACTCGGGGAGCAAATTGGGGGCAAGCGCGGGGGGCGGCCCTATTGTCTGCCGGCGCCTGGCCTTGCAGACTTTACCCTGTGTTAGGCCATTTTACGGCACAGTTTCGGTTGACGAGCGGACACTGGATTCTCTATTGTGCTCTGACTTCTCAAACGTGGTGGGGTAGCTCAGCTGGTTAGAGCAACGGAATCATAATCCGTAGGTCGGCGGTTCAAGTCCGCCTCTCACTACCAATTTTTTTCCAGAAAAAATCCTTCGGTTTAAGCGGTTCTTCGCTAACGCAGTTCAGCTTTCGGCGCCGGAAGCTGTAGCGTGTCGTGCAGCAAGTCGTGCATCAAAGGGTTGAGATATTTGCGACCGGCGTCCTAGAGTGAGCGTTATCACATGCGCAAGTTCTCAATTCGGTTTCTAGCGGTCAGCTTATTTCTCGTCATCGGTATCTTCTGCCTCGAAATTGTTTTGATTGGGGTTGATTGGATTCGTGATGGAGAATTGATTTCTCCTCTCGAGAAAGTCCGAATGAAGCTCAACACGAACCAGGTTGATGGCAATGTCCTGATATCAGGAAACGGTGAGGAATGCCGATGGTTGGATATGTTTCGCTCTCATCCCTACGTGATGTATGCAAAGCGAGCATCGGGAGACTGTTCGGATCACAATATTAATCGACAGGGGTTTGTTGGACCCGACTATCCGGTTGAAAAATTGGATAAGACATTCACCATCCTTGTGACGGGGGGGTCCGTTGCTGAGAGTTTGATGGTGGGTGATCGGGTGACACCACTTGAGACGATCTTGAACCGAGAATATCGAATGGACGGCTTTGCAGGCTTTCGTGTGATCGTAGGAGCGATGGCGGCGAGCCGTCAGCCGTCGGCGATGATTCTGATGGCACTCTACAGCCGGATTCTTCATGGCTATATTTCATTAGATGGCTTCAATGAGTTTGAGTTGATCAATTCTCCTGGCAGCCGCATGGCCGGTCATCCGGCTGATCCGTTTGTGATGCAGGGGATTTCGAACACGCTCGACGTGGGAAAGTATCTCTTTGCACGCTGTGATGAACTTTTATTGCGGACACAGCTAAAATCGACGATGGCGATGAAGTTGCGTGGTTTCTACTATGTGACCCAGGCGTTCCGTGACCTCTGTCGTGTGTCGGCGGCAAGAATGGCAGCGCGCAGTTTTGACGATTCTCACTATATGAGTTATTTCACGTTTCCTGCCGAAGTTAGGGACCTCGAGTTTCAGCGACGGTTCAACTCGGCGCAGTTTCTTCAGTATATTCGAACGACGAGTGCGATCGCGAAAGCCAATGGGATCAAAGAGCTTCACATTGTTCAGCCGGTTCCGGCATTTAAGAAAGTACTCCACGAAGAAGAGCGCCGGCGTGTTCAGGATCTTTCATACGGACCTCTTTATAAAAAAATGGCGCAGGAGTGGATGGCTCTCAATGCGGAGGGTGTGCCGGTTGTCAATATGGCCGGTCTCTTTGATGACACTCAGGCCGCGGTTTTTGTCGATCGCATTCACTTGAGCAATGAGGGAAAAGAAGTCCTGCTGGCGAAGATTGTCGAAACTCTTGTGGCGCAGTGGGGATTAAAGCGAAAGTGAAATCGTCACGACGTGATGGCAAGTCGCTCTGCTTAGCGGCCAATCAGGAAGGACGCTAGAGTGCGACGAGGGGTTTCTTGAGTCGGCTTTGTTGCGAGTTGGCCGAAGCGGTACATCCAGATGGGTGTTTCTCCAGCGTTGAGACAGAACGCGTCCATCAGCGTTCCCAGCCCGTTGCGGTAGAGCGTCTTATAGGCGGCGGGCATAGAGGCTGGAGCGGCTCCACTTGCGACATCAAAAACACAGATTGACGCAGCCGAGATCGGCTGAACGGCTAATCCCAGCTGTTCGAGTTGCAACCACTGGCGCATGGCGACCCGCCCGGCCTCAAAGACAGCTTCGGGAGTTGCCGTCTTTACCGAGAGCAAAGCAATGCCGCCGGCGCGGCCAACTTTTCGGCGAGTTTGGCTGGCAATCACGATTTTGACCATCGGTGAAAATACGTTTTGTAGCACAGGAAAGCGCTTCAATGCTTTGAAGAGCAGAGCTTCCGTTCTTCGTAGTCCGAGCGAGCGCCAGGGCATTCCATCCTGGCTGGTCTGTGTCTCGTGCTTGCTGAACCGTACCCAATGGAATAGGTCGCGAAGGGCCGAGGGATTGCTGAAGACGTACTGTTCTGACTTGCAAATAAATTCGATCAGGGTTGCCGTGGAACGTGCTTGTTCTCCGCTCAGAACGCTTGCCGAAACCAACGGAGAGTCGCATTGCTTCATGAAGTTGAACTTGGGATGAGAGAGTACGACTCCGGTTGCAGAGAATTCTCCGCGCTGAGTTGAGCGAGATTGAATGGCCGTTATCCACGCCGATTGGTTTGCGGCCAAAGAGGCGTTGGCGAAGGTAATCCGAACCCAAGGCGATTTTCGATCGAGATTGATAAACTCTGCTGCGAGCCATTGGACTTGGGCATAAAGACCAAGCTCTGGGCTTACAAGCGCGATCGACTCGACCAACATACCAAGACTGATGAGCGAAGCGTGGTGGCGATTGTTGAACGTGTGCTGGGCCAGCGCGTGATCGATTCCAATTTCAAGAGAGCTTTTGGTCACACTAAAGCGCCACGGCTGGCAGTTGTCGCCACTTGGAGACCGGATTGCCAGTTCGAGAATGGCTTTGATCTGTCCGCTGACTTCTAGGGGTAACGGATCGGCAGACTGGTTGTTCAACGGCAGCGCCTGGGGATTGATTTTTGAGATGGAGGACTTTACGACTCGATCCATCCCCTTATCATTTGAGGCGCGAGGGGAGTCAGGGAAGGGCGAGAGCGGGAAACCTAGGCTAATAGGTGTGGACGCCGTGTCCACGCCGCCGCAAGAAGCTTGCGCTTCAACTAGAGTACGAGCCCGTTGAAGAAGTAGAGTCTTTCTCCTCGAGGAAAACACTGGCGACGACCTTCTTTGCGGAAAAGGCATACTTCTTCGACAATTTCGGCTGAATTCAGAATACCAGGGGCCGAAAAGTCGATCCAACTTGTGATCGAAATCGTCTCGTTCTGAATCACGACTGTGATCGTGTCGTTGAGGATGGTTTCCTTAAGAGAGCCGTCGTCGAAAAATGAGACAGACTGATTGTCCTCTATTCGTCGCCAGGCTGAATCAAGAAAAAGAGCACCACTTGCGTTGCTAAGAAGCGTGTAGAGGCCGTTTTCGGTGGCGACGACGAGTGCGTTGTCGACTGTTTCAAAGCGTTGTTTGCGCGGTGTCAGATGGACGTCAACAAGAGGCGTGCGGATTTTTGCAGGAGTGCTGCTTCGGCCTCTGGCGAGAAAACCATTTTGATGAAAGTGGATGGGCTGTGCGCCGCGATCGAAAGAAGAAAGATCGAGAGTACAGAAAAGACTCAGCCGATTATTGAATTGATCGACATAGTCGATTGGTTTGCTCGGGCAAATACTCCGGACGGTGCCGTTGCCGTGAAAATAAACGGCGATATCGCGAACTGGGTATTGATTACCTTGAAATTTCCAAAGTGAATTCGCTGCTGGTGTTGCGGAAAGCAGAATACCGTCAGCGTCAAAGCTGAACGGTTCGCGAAGATTGATCTCGAGACCTTGAATGCGGAAGTTAAAAACCGACATCCGCTGGAGGGCATCGACAACAAGTGGACGTGTACGAGGACTGAGCTCACCGCTGAGAAAGTAGGAGTGAATCAGACGAGCGTAGAGCGAGGGCGGATTGGGTTTTGTTGCAAGAGCATTGAGGGGGCTGGAGAATGCAAAGCTTGAAAGCGTCAATGCGATAAGTTTGCCATCGAGCGCAGATCGAAGTTGAGGGTTAAAGACGATACTCTGGTCGCTTAAGCGCTCGGCAAGCGGTATGTACTGGCAGCCGGCCTCGGGCGCGATAACGATTTCTGACGAGGGCATGGCCGCGGAGGACATATTCTGAAAGACCGCGTTTCGTGAAATCTGCGAAATGTACGCTGTTGAGGTTGCGACCGACTCGAGCTCGCCTTGTTGTCTTTGAAACAAGTCACCGAGAAATTGAATCGTGTCGGCCGACGCCATCGACACTTTTTCAAGTGCCGTGTAGTCGACGCCGCGGAGTCGACGCGCTTCGACTATGTCGAGGAGTTCGACTTGTGGTGTTCTTGTCGGGCAAAGCTGGCCATAGACCGTCAATTTTGGAACAGCCGTCTCGGCTCTTGCGGTGTCGACGGTGCTCCACAGCGCGATGAAAGCGACGATGAGGACAATCGGTTTGATCATGGTCGGAGTTGCCCTGCGGTATCAATTGTCAATCGTTGGCCGGCGCTGACGGCGATAGTTTGGCCGCGCTGGTCTTTTAGGCGAAGGGCGCGACTTGCTGTGAACTGAAGCGAGTTCTGTACAAAGTCAAAAACGACGAGGTCTGCCATTTTGATTTCGACCGTTTGGTTTTGCAGCGTGATTGTTGCTGGATAAGGCGCTGCAAATTGAATCGCTGTTTTTCCGATTTGAAAATCGAGATCGCGATTGTCGATTTGAAGGTGATAAACCGAGCCAAATGAAAAGTCCGCGTCGTTTGCCGTGACCGCGACAATTTCGCCCTCCGGATTGAAGGTCAGCCGTTTGGCCCGGGCTTTTGGAATTTCCGGCAGGAAAGACTGGCGTTCGGATAGGCTCACGGGCACGCGATGAAGAGAGCCATTGTCAAAGAGCTCGATGCCATCGGCCTGTCCCCAGAAGTCTGTTGCGACTTGCACCGTTCGGCCGTCAGTCAGAGGGCAGGTGACTTCACCTTTGATCCAGTAGCCGCGGGGTCTTTCTTCTGCTGACGAAAATAAAATGTGGTGCTGTTCAAGAACAACGGTTTGGCCGCAAACGGTGAAGTGTTCACCTTGTACCGCTGTTCCTTCGCTCAGCCGCAGCTGGCCCTGAGTGTTCTGCCACTTTGCTGATGCATCAATAGCGATTGGAAATCCTTGCCGTGTAAAGATCGGTAGCCCGGCATTTTTTAGATTGTCAAAAAGCTGGTAGGGCGTCCAGAGAGCGATGCGCCCCTCGAGAAGAGATCGATTGAGGGCTCGAAGCTCTTTTGAGGATGGGTTTTGAGAGAGCGAGTAGAGCAGTTCATGAAAGATCAAAGCTGTGCGGTTCAGCGGATCGAGCTTGTCCCAGAGGCGCTTGTTCACGATGTAGCGCTTTCCGAATGGAAGCAGGCTTGGGTTCTGGTTGGCGATCTGTTCGAGTTGGCAATGGGCGGGGAGTGGCAAATGATCGCCTTCGTCGACGACATTGCCCAGGTCTGAAGTCATCATGACCGCATCGTCGATAAAGCTTGAGGCCTGAGCGCGAAGCATCGCAGCGAGATGTGTTTGGCCCGCGAGCTCAAGGGGGACAAAGTAGAGTGACTCAAGATCAGTTTTCCTTGGCAGCGAGGTGAGCTGGCTTTCAAAGACATCGAGGACTGTGACCTGACCATCAGTACAAGTCACAACGTCGCCGCCATTTCCCTTGAAGTCGCCGAGGCGAGCCAGTGCATAGCCGTTGGACAATGGATAGGAAGCGAAGAACGTCATTATGACGAGGAGGGAAGCTCTGACCAACATCAACTACTCCTTTGTGAGTGGAAACAGTTGAACAGAAAGGCAGTAAACATCGCTTGCCTCTTCGGTCTCAACAAGGTTTGAGAGTTCGTGGACATAGGCGCGCGTGAGTTTCTTGGCGCGGGCGATCTTGGTTTGGTCCATCTTGAGTGTCATCGAGCAATAGTCACGCTTCTCGACCGGAGTTTCTCGCATGCGCCGCATGGCCAATCGCATTTCGTCGAGATGTCCGATCTGGAGCGCGATGGATTCGCGATCATCTGTCGAAGTCAGCCGATGCTTTGTGCGACGGTAGCGTCCATGTTCATCGATCGCGATAAGACCTGTGCGAAGTAGATTATCGATGACTGTTTCGATGCGATCGTTGGAAAGGCCAAGGCGGCGAGCGATGGAGGCATGTTGATGATTGGCATTTTTAAGTTCGATGAGATTGAGAAACGCGAAGTACTCCCAGTGGCTGAGCATCTCAAAGTGCACGACGTTGTCGAGCGTCTGATCGGTTTGCGGTGCTGGGGTGGCTGCAAAGGTCGACTGAGCGGGTACTGTCGGTAGGCCCAGAGCCGCGCTGAGCGATTGAGCGCGAGGTAGTGGGAGTTTGCGCTGACGCTTCATAAACTTTGAAAGTAGCGAAGGGTCAATCTGGAGATCGAGTGCAAACTTGCGCAGTGAATATTGGGATCTCTCTGCGCGGCGGGCGGCAAGTGTCGACTTTAAGATCTCGACGAGATCGGCATCGGGCTCGGGCTCGGTTCTATGAGGGGTATCCGCCGAATCATGCTGCATAGCCGGGCAATCTATTGAGGTCATGAGGGGAGGTCAACGGAGCCCCGTTGTCGGAAGCGGATTTTCTTGAAATTTCACATAAGACCCGCGCTAGATGGAGCTGAAGAGGTGTTGGTATGCACAAAGGTCGACTCGAGGCGTTTAGCGACGGAGTTTTGGCAATTATTTTGACGATCATGGTCTTGGAATTGAAAGTTCCTCACGGTGAAGGTGTAGAGGCGCTGCGTCCGCTTTTGCCGGTTTTTTTGAGCTATGTTTTGAGCTTTGTGCATATCGCAATCTACTGGAATAACCATCATCACCTCTTGCAGGCCGTTCGCCTTGTGAACGGTCCGATTCTCTGGGCGAATCTTCATCTTTTATTTTGGCTCTCTCTTCTTCCCTTTGCGACGGCTTGGGTTGGTGAAAATCATTTTCAGTCAGCGCCGCTCTCACTTTATGGTGTCGTGCTTTTGATGGCCGGCATTGCCTACTTTGTCCTCACTCGGGCGCTGCTTGCGCAGCACGATTGGGATTCAGTCTTGGCGCACGCTATTGGCCGCGATTTGAAAGGTAACCTCTCGGTCGTTGCCTACGTTGTCGCGGTTCCGTTGGCGTTTTTTTGCGCCGTGGATGGCGGGAGCGATTTATGTCGGTGTCGCTCTTGTTTGGATAATTCCGGATCGGCGAATGGAGAAGTCGCTTGGTGCCGATCAGGCTTAGGCTAGCAGCCTGGCCGAACCGCGCATTCTTTCTTTAATTTCTTTGCGGCCTCTTGCAGGCTTCCGAGATTCTCGACCGACTTAAAGCCAAGTGACTTCATTAGCTTCTCGGCCTGGCCAGAGCGATTTCCGGAGCGGC
>JAEUWE010000414.1 GCA_016791465.1 Pseudobdellovibrionaceae bacterium | reverse complement strand
AAATCAGATCCATTGTAACCCGCGATCAATTCGTGCACATCGCGACGGCTCGACGGATCCGCTTGTTCCGGCCCGCCGATGTAGTTGTAGGTCAACACTGTGGTCGACGAGCTCGTCATCGCCAAGTTTGCACCGACAGTGACCGATCGATTCTGATCCGCAGACGTTCGACCATCCCAGCCGTTATACACAAACAGTCCGCCGCTCAGAGCTCCATCAACAACCGGTCCGGTCAGCGATGCCCCTTGATGCCAGAACGGGATTCCATATGAAAACAAAAGTCCGCGAGTATAGATCCAATTGTCTTTCGAACGGGTCAGTTCATACCCCATATGCGTGTACATCTTTCCCGCATTCACAGACCAGCCCGGCATTTCATCGATGGCATAGCTTAGGTACGCTTGCGTGAGGTAGCGCAGATTTTCATTTTGACTTGCCACAAACGGCGTCAGCACATCGACATTTTCTCCGGCCGCCAAATCCACACGCGCACTGAGCGGACCACGTGTCGCCTTAGCCGTGAGTTCCGCTGCGTTTAACAACATAAAACCGGGCTTTGCGCCAAAGGAGCGCGCACCGATCGACGTGCCTCCGGCGGAGTCCCACTGACTGCCAAAATCAAAGTACGTTTGGAACTCGTACTTTGTCGCATCTGAAGCCGCAGCGGGTGCAGGCATCACCCGCGCACCTTCAGCGGCAACTGGAACAACAGAGGCTGGCTCACGCGGCGACTCCGCTAAAGCCGCATGGCCCTGCAGCACGAACAACAATACAGCGGCCTGAAAAATGACCTCTTTCGACGATCGCATTATGCCGCCTTCCGACTGTCGTGCGCCGAATCTTCTGCAGCACGTCCAACTAGGCGACGCAATACGCCACCCTTCGCCTCTGCCGTGTTTTCTGCGCCAACAATCAAAGCCAATGCGTCGGCAAGGCTACGAAGCTCCGCAGACTCGTCCTGAACGTGGCGAGCACTTGCGGAGAGCTCCTCACTGGAAGCCGCATTCTGCTGAGTTGCCGCATCAAGCTGCTGCACAGCCTTTGATATCTGCTGAAGGCCCGACGCCTGTTCTCTCGATGCCGAAGCAACACCTTCCGACACATGCGACACTTCGTTGACGAGTTTTTCTATTCGCAAAAATGCATCGCCGTTTTTGTTCACACGCTCAACACCGTCGGTGATGCGTCGACTTGACTCTGAAATGAGTGTCGCGATTTCCTGTGCCGAGGTACTGGAGCGTTGCGCAAGGTTGCGAACCGCTTCGGCGACAACCGCAAACCCCTTACCTTGTTCTCCAGCCCGAGCTGCCTCGATCGCCGCATTGAGTGCAAGAAGATTGGTCTGGAAGGCCAGATCATCGATTACCGAAATGATCTCCTGAACTCGCGATGAGCTTTGCGCAATCAACCGCATCGCCTCTGTCAAACCAGCGACTTCCTGACTTCCACTCTCGGCGGCTTCACGTGCGGTCTTCACAAGTTCGAGAGCTCGATTGGCATTATCGGCCGCAATTGCCGTGGTGGATGACAACTCCTCGATCGACGCCGCTGTTTCCTCAATCGAGGCCGCCGAATGTGTTGAGCTCTCGGCAACGGCATCGCCCATCGCCGTCAGCTGTTCAGAAGCAGCCGCTGTTCGCGAACTGGACTGCAAAAGACCATTCGAAACCCGCGCGACCTGCGATGCAATCTGACCGGACATGAGGAATGCAACCACGACGGCGAGTGCTGTTCCAGCCAGCATCGCCAGCCCAAACTGAACGCCTGACTGATTCAAGGCCGCGAAGACCTCTTTCGGCTCGTTTCGAACCAGAATCGACCAAGCCAATGAACCAAGAAACTTTTGAGACTCAACGCGACCGTAAGCATTGATCTGGATGACATCCCTATGTTCATGGCGTGCTTCGATGACACCCTCTCGACCTTCAACAGCAAGTCGAGCCGCTTCGACACCTTTATCCTTTAGATTGAGAACTCCAAGATCATTGAATCGATGAACAAATTCAATTCCGTCCTCGACAGGATGATAGTCCACAAGAAGTCGACCTTCGCGATCGATGATCTGAACTTCGCTTTCCGGATATCCTTTTCCCTTTAAGATGCGATAGAGCGTTGCCACCTCGCCCTCAACCCAGACGAAGTTTGCAAAGTTGACGAGAACACCCATCGGCTTTCCGTCGCCATCTGTCACTCGCGTTGCAAATACGTTTGTCCAACGCGCGCCACCGTACAAATCGGTCAACGGTTTGAAAACAAATGGATCCGACACATAGGTACCGGTCAGCCCCTTCTTTTCATCTTCTGTAAATCGTCCATTCGCTGTCGCGACGAACCAGGGTTCTGATGCCACATTTGTTCGGGCCAAAATATCAAAGTTTTTAAGTTCGCGCCCATCCGGGTCGACATTTGAACTTGCAATCAGTCGACCATTCAGATCGTAGTAACTGACAAGGTCATAGATCTTATAGAGACCAACATATTGATTAAATTTCGACGTCAATTGCGCGGGCGTCCCAGACCGCACCACATCGTTCACCGCAAATGCTTGAACGTCGCCATATCTCTCAAAGAACTGCGCACCGATCGCTTCCGAAAGCTGTGCCTCATACGAATGAAACTGCTCCCGGACCGAGGCCCTTTGGTGCTCAAGGCTGATATAAAACAACACACCGGCCGCCATCGACAAGCTGACCGTTGTGCCGACCATCATCAGAAGAATCTTAAATCGAAGAGTCATCGCTACCACCTATTGACGGGAGTCCGCTTCTCCCTTCGGAAGATTCGAACCATTCATCAAGAGGTCCACCTGGATATCTTCAAGTCTTCACAACGGTTTGAGTTATTCCGTCTCGACTTTCGTAGAGACGTCTCATTTCAGATTATCTCAATATGAAATGATGATGAATTCCTTAGAAATTCCACAGAAAGATCCGATATATCGAGTGAACCTACGGAGGTCTCTGTGCGGCCATCTCTTCGTCCTTACGATTCGTCAACTCTCTCCGCTCATCTTCTGCGAGCCACGATGTTTACGCCGGTTATCGCATGGCCGATCACGTTCTATGCATTCAGTCATGATCACAGTATCTTAGCGCTGTCGCTCACTGCCGGCCTAACGCTGCTCTCTGCCGTTCTGGCATTTGTCGTGTCAAATAAGTTTATCGCAGGTCTCCGTCGGCTCCATCTTGAACAAAGCAAGCTCGGCGGGCAGCTCCAAGATGCGACGTCTGAGCTCAAAGGGACAATTGAAATGATGTCGTCGGGAACGACCGCAACGGCCGCGTCGCTTGAAGAGACAGTGGCCTCACTCGAAGAATTGTCCAGCATGGTTCAGATGAATTCTGAGAATGCACGACAGGCGGAAAGCTTGGCCCGCGCCGCGACTCTCTCGGTCGAGAGCGGAGAAAAAGAGACCGCGCGCTTACTCGACGTCATGGCAAAAGTCGCGAAGAGTTCAAGCGAAATTGAAGCCATCATCAAAACGATCGATGACTTGGCATTCCAAACAAATCTACTTGCGCTCAATGCCGCAGTGGAGGCCGCTCGAGCAGGAGAACAAGGCAAAGGATTCGCCGTCGTTGCCGAAGCCGTGCGCAATCTTGCACAGCGGTCCGCAGTCGCAGCAAAAGATATCGGAAGCCTGATCCAGGCCTCGGTCGCCGTCGTGCATGAGGGTGTCACAGCGGCCGACACCACCGCAAAGAACCTTTCCGGAATTTCAAATTCGATCCGTAAGGTCAACGATCTCAATACCGAAATCGCAACGGCCTCAACCGAACAGGCGTCCGGCATTCAACAGATATCAAAGGCAATGAGTCAGATCGATTCAGCCACTCAACAAAATGCGGCAGCATCAACTCAGCTCATCGGTCAAGTCGATCACTTGATTGCTATAACTGCCAATGCCGCGAAACCAATCGAGAAAAAAGATAAAACCCAGTCTCAACCGGTGCCTGCCACTCAGAAAACGGCAAAAGGAAAGGCGAATGTGATCCCTCTCGCACGCAAAACTGTGTCACAGGACGCGGCAAAAAACTCACCGCCGGCTACGAAGCAAACATCTTCAATCGCTTCGCCAAAGGCTCCAACCAAAGCACCAAGCGCCGCGGCCAGCATCATTCCGTTTGACGACGAAGAAACTCCTAATTTTGGAAACACCAAAGGCTTCTAATTGAATACCGCAAATCGCGCTCGCCAGAGTAACAATTCATTCGCCGAAGATGATCTTCTGCATCGCCTGCAGAGCGATCAGGCCGGTTTTGCGCGGATCTCTGCGCTTGCTGGAAAACTCGCCGGCATTCACCTCCCCGCGACTTCAAAAAATCTCACGCTGGTCGCCACAAGACTCAGCTATATGATCCGCGAGCTCGAACTTGCGACTTATTCAGATCTGGCTCGCCTTCTCGAAAAAACTCCCGAACGACATCAAGAGTTTATCTCGGCCCTCACGACCAACACGACCCAGTTCTTTCGGGAGCCCACGCACTTCGACATTCTCAAACAGAATCTTCCGACTCTGATTCAATCCCCACATCGAGCTGTCGGAGAATTTCGGATCTGGTGCGCTGCCTCGAGCACCGGTCAAGAAGTCTGGACCCTACTTATGACACTTCTCGAATCGCCGGCGACCACTGGGCTTACAATCAAGTTTCTCGCCAGCGATATCGACACCGACTGTCTCGAAAAAGCCTGGAAAGCCATCTATCCGGCCGATCAGTGTCGAGGCATCCCACAGAATCTCTTAGAAAAATACTTTGATAGCGCAGCCGGTCCCAATCACGCCGGAGTACAGACCACCTACTATCGAGTGAAACGTGAGTTCCGAAGCCGGGTTCAATTTGCCAGAATCAACTTAGTCGAAGCGTTCCCGTTCGAAAAACGCTTCGATGTCGTCTTCTGCCGCAATGTCATGATCTATTTTGATCGAACCACGATCGACAAGATTTCTGAGAAAATGGCCCAGGCTTTGCGGCCAGACGGGCTTCTGTTTCTTGGACTCAGTGAGGCCGGCGCAATTCGCAATCCAAGCTTTAAAAGCATCTCTCCCTCCGTATTCAAACGTTTAGAAATGGGGCCAGCATGAGCCAGAACGAAGGCACCGCAAACCGACCAATTCATCAAATCTACATCATTGATGATGAGCCGGATATCATGTTGATCGTCACAGAACTCCTGTCACCCCGACAGTATGAAGTCACGGCATTCAATAGTGCGACGGAACTATTGGAGGCCATTCGAACACGGCCACCACTTGCAGTAATAACTGACTTCAAAATGCCCGAGATCACCGGCATCGAAGTCGTTCGAGCGATTCGCGAATTTGATCAAAAGGTCCGACTCGCCATTCTCACGGGTTTTGCGGATAAGGATCTGGCAATTGAAAGCTTGAACTCCGGCGTCAATGACTTAATCGAAAAG
Source organism: Pseudobdellovibrionaceae bacterium (assembly GCA_016791465.1). Taxonomy (GTDB): domain Bacteria; phylum Bdellovibrionota; class Bdellovibrionia; order Bdellovibrionales; family JAMPXM01. The sequence goes on along the minus strand of JAEUWE010000414.1, from coordinate 3,015 downwards.
CCTGTCACAGCAAAGAAGCTTCTCGACATCGTCGAGAAGTATCGCGACCACCGCGAGGCTGAAGAAAAAAATGAACAGAACGAGATCGCCGAAATTCGCGGAATATTCCTCGAAGAGGCACGCGACCTTTACGCAGAGATCGACAACGAGATTCTAAAATTAGAAGATGTCCCGCTTGATCGCAATGTCGTCGATTCACTCTTTCGCCGCGTGCACTCCGTCAAAGGTGGCAGCGGCAGCGTCCCGGGCGCCCAACGCCTATCAAAAATGTCGCACGAGTTTGAAAACGCTCTATCAATGATTCGAAAGGGACAGATCACACCACACGGTGGCATGATTGATGTCTTTCTAACAGCGGCGGACTGTTCACGGCAACTCTTCAATTTCATCGAGTCGCAGACTCAGCCCGACGAAGCGCTCGAAGCAGAAATTCAGCAAATTGAAAGTGCGCTTCAAGCTCTTCAGCGAAACGACGAGCCTGCCGCCGAAACCAACTCGCCGTCCGATAAGGCAAAGAGCTCAGCAACGAAGGGCGAGAGCGCCCAGGACAAAGACGATGGAATTCTGGTTCCAAACGAACGCCTTGACGACTTTATGCGGCTTTCCGGCGAGTTGATTGTTTTGAAAAACACATTTGATCAGGTTGCCTCGCACGATGATTCATTTCACGACATCACCCAGCTACGCCGTCGCCTTGGCGATCTCATGGTCAACCTCAACAAGATGACTGATGAACTGCAAAGTCTCATCGTCAGTGTTCGAAAGATTCCGCTCGAAAAAGCACTTTCGAAAGTGCCCCGACTTGTGCGCCAAACGGCAAGAACGACTGGAAAAAAAGTCGCGCTTGAAACCACCGGTCTTGAAATGGGTGTCGACAAGAATCTGTCAAAAGCGCTCAGCCAGTGCCTCACTCACATGGTTCGCAACTCCGTCGACCATGGTATCGAGGCCCCCGAAGAACGCGTTCGAAGTGGCAAGAGCGATACAGGCACGATCACTATCGCAGCAAACGAGTCACAAGGCGTCATTCGCGTCACTGTGACTGACGACGGCAAGGGCATCAATCGAGATAAGGTTTTGAGAAAGGCCGTATCAGCAGGTCTTATCGAGGATTCACAAGCGCAGAGTCTCAAAGATGATGAGATTTTTGCCCTACTCTTCGAACCAGGCTTCTCCACCGCCGATCAAGTCACAGATGTGTCGGGTCGCGGCGTCGGAATGGATGCCGTCAAGACTGCAGTTGAAATGCACGGCGGAAAAATCCTTGTCTCGTCCGAGCCCGGAAAAGGCAGTCAGTTTATTCTCGAAATTCCCGTACCTCGAGCTGTGATGATCGAAAAGACAGTACTTGCCACACTCGGACAGCGTCACTTTGCGATTCCACTCGACGGAATCAACCGCATCGTCTCGTGCAAGGATCTGCAGTTCTTTGAGGTCGATGGTCGCAGACGCTGCATGCTCGACGGCAATGCCGTCATCACTGGTGAGTACCAAGAGCTGCTATCGATGACTTTCGATCGCGAGAACAAAGAGCTTGAAAATCAGTCATGCGTGTTTTTGCGGGCGAAGAATCGAACGATTGGTCTTCTCGTCGATCGAATCGATGGACAGCTCGAAGCCGTCGTAAAACCGTTCGATCCATTGACCGGAGATCTGCCGGGCCTCAAAGGCACCTCAATGTTCGGATCTGATCGCGTCGCCTACATCGTATCTCCTGAAAGTTTTCTGAACCTCGCCCTTGAGAGCACCGCTGCATAAGGAGTCGCCATGGGAAATGATCCATTCTTAGATTCGCTACGTAAAAAAGGGGCAGAAACCAACATCCAGTTCGTTGAACAAGCGGAGCTCTTGGCGCAAGCAGTCGGCTCTGGACCCGGTGACCTGCGAGGCCTGCTCGTTCCTATTCACACCCTGAAGGGTGACCTCGGCGCACTCGGCTACGTCAGCGGTCAGCAGCTCGTACACGAGTTCGAAAGCGTCGTCTCAGAGCTTGACGACGCAAGAGAGCTCGCAAAAGAGAAATGGAAATCCGCGCCGGCATCGTTTTTTGAAACTGTGCGCTTTTGTCTCATGGATGGCCTTGCCGTCATTCGACGCTACATCGATAGCGTGAGCGAAGGGCAGGACGAAGACCCCGCAGCCTGCGAAAAACGAAAAGGCGAATTCGATCTCTGCCGAGGTCTTCTTGCTGAATTTTCATCGCTTGAAGCCGGAGAACAGCCTCCATCTCCATCTCCATCTCCATCTCCGGCACAAAGCGCTCCGACCACGACCACGGAACAGCCCAGGGTTATGCGGACACCGGCCGCCAACATCGACCTCGCTGCCGCAGCAAAGCACAAAGACTTCTTCCTGCTCTGTTCGCTCAACGGAATCGACTATGCGCTTCCTGTTTCACATGTTCGCGAAGTGATTAAGCAAAGACAGATCCAAGACTTGCCTGTCGCGCGCCGTGATCTCATTGGTCTGATCACCCTTCGCGGAGAAACTTTACCGGTGTGCAACGTGACTCACCTGCTTGCAACAAATGCGGGAACCAATCATCCCCTTATGGTCATCTGCCAGATCAACGATCGCAAACTCGCCATTCCGATGGAGCGCGCAGACAAAGTCCTTGAAATCGAACGTTCAAGCTTTAAGCCGCTTCAAACAAGCACAGCGCAAGAATCAAAAGGCCCAATTCGCCATATTCTCCAAGAGAAAGATGGCGTAATTCTACTTGTCGACGTTGAGCGATTGGTTGCGGCATGAGCACAAGCCCTCTCTTTCTCTACCCTGGACAGATCGGCGCCATCACGGGCCCAGCAGGAGAGATCGGTACAATTTTAGGTTCCTGTGTCTCGGTGATTTTGATTGATCAAACCAACAACGTCATCGCAATGAACCATCATGTATTGCCAGAAGTGATGGCCGGCGAAACACCGACCTGTCGACACGGCGAACATTCACTGAGGTCCGTACTCGATCTTGCCCTTGAAAAAGGAGCCAGAAAAGAAAACCTACGCGCCATTGTCG
>JAEUWE010000400.1 GCA_016791465.1 Pseudobdellovibrionaceae bacterium | reverse complement strand
CGACAATTCTTGTTCCGCATGAGCCAAACGAGAAACATTTGGCTTTTATTGAGGACAAACTCCGCTCCATGCAGGGAGTGACGTTTGAGCGCCTTTCAATGCTATCGGAGATCACCACACCGCTCGACTATGTGCTTGTGGACTCGGTTGGGCTCCTCGCCGAACTCTACACGCTTGGGCAAATTGGATTTGTCGGAGGATCGTTTCGCGGAAGCGTCCACTCCGTCATGGAACCTTTGGCTGCTGGCTGCATCACGCTGGTTGGTCCAGACCACCTCAACAACCGCGAAGCCATCGAGTTTCAATCAATCAACGTTGCAGCCAACGAATGCTCGGCTGTTCTTGCGAGCAAGAATGCAATTGATCTTCAGATCAAATTGCAGCTCGCCATCGAAACGCTAAAGTCATCTAGCGGAATCAACCGTACTATTACCGACGAGGTTCGGAAACGCGGAGGCGCAACCGCCTCCGTCATCAGTTGGATCACAGCACAGCGCGATTAACGAGCGCTGTTGTTATTCGTATTGACCTCGGTCGATACGTTTCCATCCTCGACCAAGAAGAGACCCGGATATGTCGGCATCGAACTGCGGAACAGTCCCTTGAGTCTCTCGATTGGAACCTCAGCAACCGACTCGTAATCCATGAGCTTATGAATCTTCACGGGCCGGGCCTCAAGCGTTCGAACAAAGCGAACATAGTCGGCATGGCCACGAAGACCCAAGAGATAGGGATGATTCTCAAGAGCCACCGGATCGTTCATAACCTCGTCACCAATCGGCTGCGAGAACTGATAATAGCGCTCCGTCAAAGCGAGCGGCTGCTTCTGCAATGCCCCCTCACAGAGGAACAGGCCACGACTCATCCGCTGCATAATCTCAGACACCGACTTGTCGCGCATCGCCGCCCGCATAATCGCGTACACACGAGGAATCATCTCCGAACTCAATCGGATCGTCGCGCATCGCTCGTAAGAGTCAACCACGACCTTCATTGCTCGTGTCTCCACCGCAAGTCCTGTTCCAGAACTGACCGATGTCCCATGTCCAGCCGAAGTCGAATCAGAGCGACTCATTGACATTGAGAAACCAAGCAGGTCAACAAACGTTTGTCCGCCAGGAAGGGTCTTTAAAATCGTCTCAGGAACAGCGAGCGGATTAAGACTATAGCTAAACGAGGCCGATCGACTGTGATCCATCGAGCTCGATGCACCAACGTTGATCGACATGAGGTTGCCTCCGAGGCGCGACGTATCGGCAACATTGAAAACACGCACATGCTGCTCAATCGAAAATACTTGTCCCTTTGCAAGACGCTTCGTTGTGCGATCAGTTTTCGCCGCAACCTGCGGCAAACACTCGTTGAGGAGCTTGTTCTTATAGTAGCGGTTTGCCATCCAGTCTTTCTGTCTCTCCGGCTGGCTCCCGAAACGCATGAGGACTTGCTCCGCAAAAACCAAACAGAGCCTTGCTGCTTCATCACCCGTGAGATGTCCTGTTGTGATCACCCGTTCAGGAAACCCTTGTGGCGCGTCCATCGGTTTTGCGACAAGACCGCTAAAGAGCTGGTAGTGATCCAGTTGATCAAACCGATCCATCGGACGGCTCGTCGATTTCATCATCCCAAGAAGACTAGAAAGTGCAGCTCCCGGCTTAAAGATCTGATTGTTCTGACGAACAGACTCATCTTGCTTTAAAATCACTTCCTCGTTGTACTTCGGAATGTATTCGAGATTCCCAGCGCTCAGGAGCCGTGAAAGTCGCGACAGTTCCTTTTGCTGAGCGACGTGCTTGGTCTCGATATCCTTCATCCGTTCAATAAGCTTTGTAACCGAGAGTCCTGCCAGATGACGGAGACTACCAAAATACTTCGCTTCCTCACCACGCTCAGACGGAGGAACGCGGTCACTCTTCTTTAACTCATCGCAGTCGATCGTCGTGCAGTACGATTCCGACAAATCGTTCGTCGGGCGCATCAATCCTGAGAAGCCATTTGAATATGGAACAACCGGACCAACAAATGTTCGCGGCAAGAGCCCCGAGTCAGAAGGAACAAGATCGTCAAGTCGACCATCAACCTGAAGCGTCGCCCGTTGTTTTGCATTGAGCTTCGATTCATCAATCGGTGCGATTTCGATCAGAAGATTATCGCGAATCTTCATCACGCGGAAATCGCGGAAGACCATCTCAACTGGAGTGGTGATCGCACCAGCCACAACACGAACGAGCTTTCGAACAGCCGTGATGTACTCCTGACGCTCGCCCTCAAACGGAATGTAGTCTTTCTGAATGGCGACTTTCATCAAGTAGATACCATCCCGCAAAGGATCATTCCGCATGCGACCGCCGGTGAGCGAGCTATAACGCAATACACGCGGCCGAATATCGAGGTTAAACTGCTTGTAAATCCGAAGCGTCATGAAGTCATCAACACCATAGCGGAACCCTTGAGTCCCCCATTGAAAGATCGGAAGAATCAATTGCGATGCGGGACGCGGAACGAGATTCAGTTGCGCCACAGTTTGGTTTGTCAGACGACGAATATCCCGAGGTATAGTGATACCCTCGTTATACCAAGGATTCAGTACAATTCCCAGACGGCGCGATA
>JAEUWE010000384.1 GCA_016791465.1 Pseudobdellovibrionaceae bacterium | reverse complement strand
AAACCACTCGGCCACCTCTCCGTATTCGGATTGCAGAATGGAACGACCATGCTAGCGCCCCAAACGCAGAGAAGCAACAGGGAAGGCCCAAGAATTGGCTCAGTTCGGTGCCACCATAATGTACAGACGCAAAAGAACGCCGACCAGAACGGTGATCAGATCAAAAAGTAGGATTGCCGCAAGGCCCCAGCCTCGGGTCAGGCGCCAGACCACCGCAAAAGTGGTGACGAAGGCGAAGACGAAGGCCAGCGTGATCTCTTGCCCCTGGCTCAGGACCTCTTGGACGATCAGGCCGATCGTGATGCCGATAAAGGTTCCGGTCAGCGCCCGAAGCGCCATCAAAAAGATGTCCGATGAACCCTGCTTAATTCCCTGCTGCATCCGTCCCACAAATTCCGACATGTTCAGCCCCCTATTGCCCTTCAACCGTCATATCGCCCGACTGCACTCGTCGAATTCGCGCTTCGACCTCGGCTTTGTCGGGCGCATTCGGCACGAGCCTCAAGTAAGTATCGTAAGCCGAAATCGCTTCATCCGCCATAGCTCGAGTGTGAAAGATCGCCCCTTGCTCTTTGTAGATGTCGGGGTTTCCACTTTCAAGCGCCTGCGCCTGCCGCAGAAGTGATTGTGCCGGATCCAATGAACCGTTCAGGCGATAACAGCGAGCCATGCGGACCAAAATCGAGGCACCCTTCGCCTGTTTCGCGACGGCCTTTTGGTATTCGGCTGCGCAGTTCGAGTACTGCTTGAGCTCGTAGAAGGCCTCGCCCGCCAGAAGGTACGCATCGGCCAGATCGGGATTGAGATCGCGCTCGGCATTGGCTTCACTCAGCGCTTCTTTGTACTTCCGCATTTTCAAAAACGCTCGGCCAAGCTCCACATGCGATCGCGGATAGCGTGGATTCACTTTCAGAACTCGCTGAAACTGCGCCACCGACTCGTTGTACTTGCCCACGTCCGTATAAACCTGGCCCGAATAGAAAATCGGATCGGCATCTGACGGATCCAAAACGGCCGCTTTCAAAAACATCTCCAGTGCTTCCCGCGAAAGGCCCTGCAGTTGGAGCACCTTGCCGACGGCCATCAATGCCTTCTTGTTGTTCGGATCAAGCGAGACAGCCTGACGAGCGACCTCTTCGGCCTGATGATACTTTTCGTCTTGAAGATAAATCTCTGAAAGCGCCACACGGTACGCAATCGCGGCAGGAGGAGGAGCCTGCCCCTTCGATATCACGATTCCGTTCAAAAGTCGCTGCAGGTAAGCCGCGCCCTGCTCAACGCCCTGAATGCCGGCTTCGATTTTTCCCATCAGGCCGTGAGCATCGACATTGGCTCCGTCGATCTCAAGCGCCTTTCGCGCGAAGGCCTGCGCGGATGAATAGTCGCGAAGGCCGATGTACGCACGGGCCATCAACAAGAATGTCTCGAGATCAGTTCCGTAGAGCTTCAACGCACGACCACCAAACTGCACGGCACCTTGAAAGTTATTTCGACGAAGCTCCACTAGAGCGAAGCCACGAAACACTTCGTAGTTATTTGGCTGCAATTGCTGAATCCGCTGCAGCACTCGGAATGCCGACTGATAGTCATAGCGTTGAGCGTAGTAGTCTGCGAGCTCAACATACGCTGACGAAAGGCCCGGCTCTGCGCTGATCGCGCGCTTCATCCACTCAATGGCCTCAGTCGACTGATTGAGTTGCCACAGGCATTTTCCGGCTTTCATTGCCGCAATTCCGTTTTTGGGATCAGAGTCGAAGGCCGACCGGTACTCGGCCTGTGCCTGGAAGCAATCACCGGACTTCACGTGTTGATCGCCCATAAACACAAGCTCACGCGACGCAACTTTTGTACCTTTAACCCCGGCTTCTCCCGCGACCTGCGCAAGAAGATCACGCGCGCGCGCATTGCCCGAGTTCGTCTCAAATGCTTTCTTCGCGTACTCGATCGCTTGATTTTTTTGACGACGCTTCACTGCAATTTCCGCCAGGCCCAGCCAACCCTC
>JAEUWE010000377.1 GCA_016791465.1 Pseudobdellovibrionaceae bacterium | reverse complement strand
CTTGTTTGTAGATTCTGAACCAGCGGCATCGAATTTTTATAAGCGATAGATATATTCTGTGCCTCAGTTTGAATCTGCTCGAGATGCCGTTTTTGATTCGCCTGATAGACGTATCGAACGGATTTGCCATCGGCGCGGTTGACTTGAAGAAGCTCTTTATCAAATGTGTAGCTAAATCCAAGATCTCGGCCTGATGGTGTACGATAGCCCGCTAAGAGATCCATCGCAGTTGAAGCGAGTTCGTGAAGAACGTTTCCTGGCAAAACGAGCGATGAAAGATTCCGATCAAGGTCGTATGTGAACGACGTTGTTTCGCTATTTGGATTTGTGGTCGAGATGAGCTTTTGCGATCCATCATACTGCGTGCGGTTGACTTGCCCGAGTGCATTTCGAGTTTCCAGTAGGAACCCATTTGCATCGTAAGCGAAATCGGTTGTTCTGTTTCCTTGGGTAATTTGGCTGACGCGACCGCGGGTGTCGTACGACATCAATGTCGGCTCAAGGTTTCCGATTTGGATTCTTAAAGGCCGAGTTTGTGAGTCGATGACGGCGGTTGAGAGTCGGCCCTCGCTTGTGGTCGAAGTATAGGTGCGGGATGAAGAGCTAAATACCGTCTCAATCCAGCCTTGTTGAGTTGTCGTTCGATCGGTCCTTACAAAGGCGCCTGGCGAACTCGTGTAGGTGCGGTTTGTCGTTTGAACGATTTTACTCGAGTTACCAGCAAAGAAGAGGTCTGAGTATGCGTCATACTGGGCTAGGCCCATCAGACGCGTGTCGACGGTTGAAAGGGTGTTGGTTTGGGTTAAGGTGGGATCGTTTGTGGCGCGAAGGCCTGAATCAAAGACAGCGCTTCGATAAGTTTCGTCGCCAGATCGTGTGGTGAGGATCGAGTTTCCAAGGCGGTCCATCTCGTGGTCGATCCAAACTTCATTGCCTTCACGCGTGCGTCGGAAGCTTAGGCCAATGACTTGGCTGCCGCCAGCGGGATCGGTCTCGCCTGCAAGTCGACCATCGTCGCTGTATTGAAATGTGTATTCGCCGCCCTTTGGTTTAGTGAAGCTGGTGAGGAGTCCAAACGCGTTGTATCGAAGCTGATAGGTTTCCCCTGTGGGATATGTGATACGTGCGAGGTTCTCTTGGCCATCAAGTTCATCAACTTGAAGTGCATAGAGCTGCCCATAGGGCGATCGGATCGCCGTCGGCACTCCGCCTGACGACCGCTGAATTTCAGTTCGGTTGCCGTTTGAATCGACCATCGCTGTGAGTCGATTGTCGGTTGTGTACTCGAAGTTGAATTTTACCGCCCGTGTTTCTCCGAAGAGGGTTCTCAGATGGATACCGTTTTCGTCGAATACAAAGATCTCTGAGCCATCAGGTGATGCGATTTCGGTCGTTCCGGGTTGTGCCGCAGTAGGCTGTGGGGCTGGGACAAATTCACGCATGACGTTTCGATTGAACTCGATAAAGACGAGTGAGCCATCGGGCCTGACCTCGACATCAGTGGGGAAGGCCAAGTTTGTCGTCGCACCGGTGCGACTAAGGCCGTTAAATGCTGTTTGTCCGGTGCCGATCACTGTTGTGAGGGTGCCAAAGGCATCGATCGATCGAATGCGATGATTACTTCGATCTGCAAAGTAGATGACTCCATTTTTTCCAATTGCGATAGCGGCAACGTTTCCGACTTTGGACATCGTTGCGGGCTCACCGTCGAGGCTGAAGCCACATTCGCCATATCCGGCAATAGTTGTGACGATCCCACTGGGTGTGATTTTTCTGATGGCGCAGAAGCCGCTTTGTCCCACGTAGAGGTTTCCGTCAGCGTCGGTCGCAGTGTAGTTTGGAAAACTAAAGTCCGCGTCAATGGCTGGGCCTCCGTCTCCTGAATATCCTTCGGTTCCGGTACCGGCGAAAGTTTTGATCATTCCGCTTGGATCGATTCTGCGAATAACGTGATTGAACTCTTCGCTCACAAAGAGCGAGCCATCGGGATTTGCGATCACAGATCTTGGACCATGGATCTCTGCGGCTGTTGCTGGGCCGCCGTCTCCGGAGTAACCAGCAGTGCCTGTACCGACTACTGTTGTGATGATGCCGTTCGTATCGATCTTTCGGACTCGATTTGCATCCCAGTCGCTAAAGTAGATGTTTCCGTCGCGGTCAACGCTCACATCAAGTGGTGAGATCATGCCGGCATCGATGGCCAATCCACCGTCGCCAGAGTGTACTCCTGAACCATTTCCTGCAATGGTGGTGACGATGCGAGTTCGAGCATCAATTTTTCGGATGCGGTGGTTTTGCAGATCTGCAATGAGGATGTTGCCGTCGTTATCGAAAGTGAAGTTTCTGAGTCCATTGAACTGCGCTGTTGAGGCCGGGCCACCGTCGCCCGAAAATCCTGGGCTTCCGCCAACACCGGCAAGGTGCCTCACGACTTTCGGGAAACTTTCGATGTTTTTAATGTCACCATTGCCCATAAAGAGATCGCCAGACTTGCGATCAAGGAAATGATGTTGAGCGAGGGTCCAACGGCCGACCTCTCGAACAGCCCAGAGTGTTGCAGAGTCAATCGGTGGGCGGACTTTTGCGTAGTGTACGATGAAGGTTTGCTCTTCGTGTAGAGTGCCTTGAAAATAGTAGTCATTTCCAAAATTGAAGTTGGGTGCTGGCGAGGCCCATGTTGATGGATTCTGGGGATCGTAGGCTCGAAACCAATATCCTGCCGATTGATTATAGATAATCGTGATCCGCATCTCTTGTTCGCCATAGACTTGGCGCCCATACCGATCTAGTCCGTCCCATGTCACTGTCGCCGATGCATTCGGAGCGGGGCGGACTTCGAGACTTTGATTGCGCCCGGCCACGAGCCAAGCGACCGTAATAGAATTGATTGTGTTTGGATACACATCACCTAAAAGGTTATTGATAGTGACAGTCGCGTTGTCGCTCCTCGTGCCGCCGCGTTTTGTTGTGTAGTGAAGAGAGGTTCCTGTTCCTGGTAGCGCGATTGTCTCGGCCATCGAGCCCGAAACGATGTCGATAACACAGCCTGGACATTCCGTTTTTTGATTCTTTTTGTGGTACACGACTTTTGCATTTTGACTGGTTCCGTCGTTAATCACGTTTCCATTGAGGTCGAAACTTGTGAAGTGACTGATTCTGACCCGCCAGAATGACTGTCCCGGCTGATAGAGAGTCGAAATCTATTGAAGCGCGACATCGTCGATGACAAATACCGCAAGCTCAGCCGCTGGTGCCGGTTGTCCCGAACCAGTATTGAGAT
>JAEUWE010000364.1 GCA_016791465.1 Pseudobdellovibrionaceae bacterium | reverse complement strand
TGACACATGCACATTCGCTTGCCCTACCCGGTGGATTCATCAATAAAACTCACCTCAACTTCGTTTCCGATTTACGCTATCCACGAGACTTCCCAGAGGAGATCGGCGGCCGCGGCGACGCCGCCCTTGAAAACTCGATTTCGCTCGCCAAAAACACCGAAGGAATGCACTCCAGCATTCAAGCGAAGTACTACATTAACCAGCTCAAGTCCGATCCACTTGAGGGCAATGCCGACGCCGTCCATCGCTTTCCTGAAATTCGTCAGTCCGGCGTCGACCGAAGCTTCCTCGATTCTCGCCTATTCCTGCGTTGGGACATCAACTACGTCAATTTTGCGCGTGAAGACTTTGCCTACGATGACGTCATCGTCGCCGCCAATGGCAGTCGCTCCATTGATCGAACTCGCGGTACCGGCGGATCGGGCTCTGGCTCGTTTCAGCCGCTCACTGATTTGATCCGCACAGGTCAGCGCCTTGACCTGAAACCTGAACTCTCCATGCCGTTTCGCATCGGAAAGTACATCGACGTCCTGCCAACAGTCCAAGCCAGACACACTCAGTATTCATTCAATGTCACCGCTCCGACCGGTTCTAATTTCGACGCCCTACCCAACCGACAATCACTCAAAACCAAGCTCGCAGTTCGAACACAGCTCTCTCGCGTCTATGATCTAGAAAACGAACACGAGCCCGAAGACAGTCTTGAAGAGTCTAAAGTCACAGATGCAGACCGCACGCCATCAAGCAATGAACCTGAGTCCGGCATCTTCTCGGCGCTGCAGCCCAAAAAAGCTCCCCCCAAACCGATCCGCCTCAAACACGAAATTGAGCCTGAATTTTCGATCTCCGGCATTCCTTGGCTTCAACAGACCAATTCGACTTTTTTTGGAGACAATACCCTTGCTCCTATTTACCTCGAGAGCCAGCCCGTCAGCGACGCCGACTTTCTATCGCCCAAAGGTCTGCAGTTTGACTATGAAGACCGGATCACCCAACGCAACATCATGTCCCTTGTGCTCAACAACCGATTCGTAAAAAAATCGTGGTCAGGAGACTCCGCCAATTACCGTCAGATCGTCTCTATCAAAAATGGCACAAATTACGAATTCGATAAACGCGATCGAGAAATGGCCTCAAACTTTTCAGATATTCATACAATGATTGACGTTCGACTCGATCAGTTCGAAACCAACGCCGTCGTCCGGTACTTTCCACTTCATCAAGTCGCCAATACGTCAGCACGCGTGCTCGTTCGCGACCAAATGGGTGACTTTGTTCAGCTCAGCTATGCGCAATCATTTTCGATCACCGAGAATGTCGCCGATGCCGGAAAAAAACCAGACGAAAACATCGGCGTCACACTTGGCTACATGCATCGATACGCCACGATTGCGACAACCTTCAACTACCTTCCAATCGCCTATTCACCGCTCGATTTCGGCGTCAAAAGTTGGACTGCAACACTTGATCTGCGCCCACCCGGCAGCTGCTGGAGCCTCAGCGCAACCGTCGGCCAAGCTCTGGGCGATAAAATTCAATTTAGCTTTAAGCCAAACTTCAGCTTTGGCGGCAGTTTCTAAAACAGCCTAGAAGCGCACGACATCGTAACGAACTTCCAGTCCATCAACACCGCTCGTTACTGGCGAAAACAGCGGACTCAACAAGAGCCGCACATCATTCGCCTTGCTCACCGACGACACTTGCCCAAGCGCCCGAACATCGTCCTCCGTCGCACCATCAGAGACTCCATAGACGACATAAGTTCCGAGCAAAATTCCGGCATAGAGTCCAAACGAAGCGCCGCGAGCAATCTTGTTCAGATTGTCACCGGGCTTATCCGAGAAAGCGAGCGTCGCCGCCCCCACCAATGTTCCAGCCAAAACCCCATAGCTACAACTCATGATAAAATCCCGCATCGGCTCCGCTTGAGCACGGCGAGGAAATAGGCCAGGAAAGACCAAACCAAGAACCATCGAGAGGACAATGACTTTGCGCTTCATTGCCTCTAGTTTAGCGTAACGACAAAGACCCTTGTCAAAAGATGCTCATGACACGGAGCCGGGCTCTCCCATCAAATGTGACCAGCCAAAGGTGAACTTCACGTTCCTCACGCTCAGCCAGCCACTCACGCGCTCGCAAAAGACGCCCCCGCTGCCGCCGAGAAAGCCCAGCAAACATCCCTTCCGGCCAATCGCTCGACTTCACCTCGACAATCAGAAGCTCGCCACGAGGTGCGGCAAAGACCAGGTCGAGCTCTGCATAAGGCGTTCGCCATCGCCTTTCTAAAATCCGATACCCGCGCAGCTGAAAGAAGCGTTCAACACACGCCTCAGAACGAAGCCCCGGCGACGTGTTCTTTGACGCCACCGAAGGTTTTCCGGTGGATGGGCGAGGCGCCAAGTCTTGCGATGGCCTCGCGGTGCACGACGGACCCGTATCCTTTATGTTTTTCAAAATCGTATCCTGGATAAAGCGCGTCGGCATCGCGCATCCATCGATCTCGAGTCACTTTCGCGACGATCGATGCAA
>JAEUWE010000356.1 GCA_016791465.1 Pseudobdellovibrionaceae bacterium | reverse complement strand
CTTGGTTGCCGTACCAAGTTTTTAAGATCTCTTTCATTGTTTCTGGCGAAGTCGACCAGTTGGTTGCGGCCTCATCGACCAGTGCATCCATCGGTCCTTTGTCGCCCTTCATTGCCTCAGTCAGAGCACCTTTTACTTTATTGAAATCAACACCGTAGAGACGCTGTGTGAAGTCGGCGATATCCTTTTCGGTACGAGCACGTTGTTTGCCGATTGTCGCGTAGTCGTTCAAAATGCGAGCGACTTTCATTCCTGTTTCAGCATCGAGTTGGTACTTCGCTGCGAAGAATTCGCCAGCGGATTTTACGACGTTCTTTTCTTGTTGAGCGACATCAGCAGCAAAGTCGCGGCCTTTGCCGTCGGCGTCGTTCAGAGCGTCGCACCAGTCGTCATAGATGATTCCGTTGTTCGACTGACATGCCCAGCCAGTGTAGCTTGAAGAACGGCCGTAGCTGTCGAGGTAGTACCAAGTGTCGTACTCAAGAGCGTAATAGCTCGAGAAGTAGGGATCTTCAGTGTCGATGATTTTCAATCCATTCTTATAGAAGTTGCAGCCTGGGCTTGGTGCGTAACCGCACTTGTAGCCATAGACGTCGTACCATGCACCGTAGCCAGGATCGGGCGTGCCGCCGCCACCTCCTCCGCCTCCGCCGCCACCACCTCCACCGCCTCCGCACGCGGAAACGAGAACTGCTGCTGAGAGAGCCGCCATCACAGACGCAATTGATTTGTTAAACATCGGAGTACCCCTTTACTGACTGGGTCGGCCTGAGTCGACAGGCCGATCCAAGGTTGATTGAAATCTGGTGTCCAAAAGGACCGAACAGAAATCGTGAGAGCAACCTGTGTACCAAAAAATGGGGGACCAAATGACACCACAACAGGGAGAGCGTCGATTCTGCGGCGGTTGAGTGAGGTGTAAGCGGTACTACTTCTCGGCTTGAACGTTCAGGCACTTCAGCAGCGGTGTCGCTGCGGCCAAGAGCTCGTCCTCTTTGGCGATGAGGCATCGCTGCCAGCGTTCGCCGGCCTGAGTCGCGCGTAAGGGTTTGGCGTCTTTGAGTTCGCGCCGTGCCTCTTCAAAATGCGCCCAGCACTCGAGATCAAGCGTTCTAAACGGGGTGGTGTCAGGGAGAAGTTGGGCTGAAACGAGGGCGATAAGTGTTTTATACTCGTCCTTCTCAGTTAACTTATGGTCTTTTTCGACCATGGCCTCGAGCCGATCGACGTATTCGTTGAGCGCTCGCGAGCGCTCCGCCGCTGTTTTCATCTTTGAGCAATCCGGCATGGCGGGGATTCCACCATTCGATTGTGCCCAGCTCTGACTTGAAAGCAGAAGAATGGTGATGAGAGTAAGGAAGCGCATCGCGTTCATTTCTTCCTCGCCTTCTTTTTCGCACTGGCGTGGCTTGTCGGCTTGGGCGGTTTTGGCGCAGTTTTCTTTGTAATTTTAGATTCGCCCTTTTTTGCTGGCACCGCGACGGACTCCGACTTGGCCGGCGCGCCAATAATGGCGCCGCCATTGTCGCAATCTCGAGGCGGATCGTTGGCCGGCGGTTGAAACGCAATTTTCGAGTTGTGATTGGCGCTCGTTGCACAGTTCGCGAGAGACAGAATGTAGTCTCGAGTTTCTTCTCGAGATTTTAGAAGTCTCTCTTTCCATGCCTTGGGGTCTGGTGGTTTGATTTTTTTGAGCATATTGACGGCAGCGCCGTGACCGAGATTGTAGGCCCCGGCCGCAGCGAGATGGAAGTCTAAACTGGGAGCCGGGAGAGCTGTTCCTTCGGCCCCTCTGCCTTTGAGCTCATCATGAAAGTGATCAATGATGAAACGAAGGTAAAGGCCAGCCGCGCCAATCGCCGTCGCAGGATTAAGGGCGAGTGCTTTGTTGAACTCAGTCGGAGTACTTTGCTTGTATATTTTCTGCGAGCGAAGCTGGTCAAAATATGATTTCCACTTCATACCCACAGCAATCGCCTTCAATCTGGCTACTGCGTATGTGCGGTTTTTTTTATCTTGCCGCGTCTTTGACTCTTTTGCCGCAAGCTCGGTGAGGCGCTTGACCTCATCCGGATCAGTTTTTCCCGCTTGAATCAGATTGGTAACTGTTGGCATCGTGCTGCGAAGGAACTGAGCGGGACCAAGGGCTCCTGATTTTGATTGAGCATTCGAATCGAACCGACTTTCGCGAAATAAGAGGCAGGTGAGTAGGCTTTCAGAAATGCCGAACTCCCGCGCTGAAGCGCGAATGTAGGGAGACCAATCTTTGTAGGCGTCATAGCGGCCAGGCTCGACGGCATAGCAACTCACGTAGCGGTTGAGCTCGCCCTCGGATTTAAACGCGGAGTTTTTGGGGGCGTTGGGTGTAGAAGAGATTTTCTTCGTTTCGCTGCTGCCCGTGTCGCAGCTGTCATCGGCACTCTGTTTTTTCGACCAAGAAAAGAAGCTTTTGACTGTGTCCGTGATATTGGCGTGGGAGGGATATGGATAGAGTAAAGCCGCACAGATAAGCGGGGCCAAGAGGCCATGGAATGAGAGCCGGTGATCGAGAGAATGCATCGACTCTCTATCGGCCGCGAGAACCTATTTCGTTACGCTTTTCTTGAAAACCCTGTGTGAAATTATGATGATGGCAATTGAGACACCAGTGGCCAGCGTGACCGGGCCGAGGCTTGGGCCGCGCGGATCGTCGCGCATGATTTCCATCAGAACTCGACCAACGCCGTGGAGGCCAAGCCAAAGAGCGAAGAGCTGTCCACGACCAAGCGACTGTCGTTCTTTATGGAGAAGCCAGAATCCAAGGCCGGTTTCCCAGATCACCGCAAAAAGCTGCGAAGGAAATTGGTGCGGGATCGGCCAGTCGCAGGTCTTTCCGTAGCAACAACCAGCGAGGATGCAGGCGACGCGACCTCCCGCATAGCCAAACGCGGTGACCGGTGTCAGAAAGTCGAGCCAGCGAAAAGGCGAAAAAATCCGTCGGACCATTGGCCTCCGCGTATAGAGGAATAAGCCCAAAAGGCCGAATGCAAATCCACCGTACCAGACAAAGCCACCGGCCAGAATGTCGAACACCCGCAGTGGATTCTCAAAATAATACGCGGGCTCTTCCCAGAGGATGTGAACGAGGCGTGATCCAAAGAAGCCGGAAATGAGAATGACGAGGAACAAGTCCATGGCCATTCGAACCGGGATGTTTTGCTTTTCGGCCCGGTGGCGGATGGCGAAGGCCATCGCCGTGAGAACAAGACTGATGACGAAAAAATAGGCCGGGACCCGAACACTCCCAAGGCTGATCCAAGGCAGAAATCCGGAAGTTTGGATCACGTCTTTGCGGATTCCTTATCGGCGGTCTTGTGTCTATTTCGCACGAGTTCAAGATACAAAAGCACGCCGACGCCAACAACGATGGCACTGTCAGCAATATTGAAGGCGGGCCAAGTGTACTTTCCTTGGATGTGAAAATCCAAGAAGTCGATGACGTAGCGAAAGCGCACGCGATCAATGTAGTTTCCAATCGCGCCGCCAAAAACGAGTGAAAGAGCTGTCACTGTCCAGCGGTCATCCTCAGGGACTCCTCGCAAAATCGCGAGGATAATGAGTAGCGCAATCGGTGGCATCGACAGGAAGAAGATCTCCCGAAACGACTCGTGCGTATTGGCTAAAAATCCAAACGCTGCACCGGGGTTGCGAACGTAGGTCAAATTGAAAAACCCGCTGATGACGTCGATCGACTCGTGCAGTTGAAAGTGAGTGTGAACATACATCTTCACGGCCTGGTCGGTCG
The DNA here is from genome assembly GCA_016791465.1 of Pseudobdellovibrionaceae bacterium. Classification (GTDB taxonomy): domain Bacteria; phylum Bdellovibrionota; class Bdellovibrionia; order Bdellovibrionales; family JAMPXM01. The sequence goes on along the minus strand of JAEUWE010000356.1, from coordinate 6,957 downwards.
TGATTACAGCACAGGCGATGGCGGCTAGAATCAGATATTTCAACTTCACCGTTTGATCCTTTTTTTGCGTCAAAAGCCTGCGTTTACACCAAAGCCGGAATGCACTTCGGGCAAACCGTCGGGAACTGCGGCTCCTTGCCAAGTTCCGTGCTCCAGTACCAGCAGCGCTCGCACTTCTCACCATCTGCGTGCGCGGCCTGTATCTCCAACTGTCCCATGCTCAATGACACTTGTGAAACAATAAAAAACTCGCTGAGAAGCGACTCATATTTTTTGAGTGTTGCATGCAACGGACCGTCGGCACGAATTGCAATTTTGGCGTCAAGCCCCGAGCCAATCGCCTTCGTTTGTCGAAGTTCTTCGAGTTTTTTGGTCACATCAGAGCGAATAGTGAAGAGCTGCGCCAGGTCCTCTTTGAGCGCGACATTGTCCCAAGCGGCCACCGGTTTTGGATAGTCGGTGAGGAAGACGCTTGGCGCTTTGGTGCCCGGGAGCTCGGCATAGACCTCTTCCGCAAGGAACGACGTGATCGGAGCCATCACGCGCGTCAGAGTATCGGCCATCGTATACAGAGCGGTCTGCGCTGAACGACGAACGAGGCCATCGCGTTTTCCAGTATACAGCCGGTCTTTGAGCATATCGAGGTAGCCGGCCGAGAGCTCAACGGTAAAGAAGTTGTTGAGCGCGTGATAGACCTTGTAGAACTCATAGCTCTCGTAGGCGCGAGCCGACTCTTTCACCAGTTCGTTTAAGCGGCCCAGGGCCCATTGATCGAGCGTCGTCATCTTGGAGAATTCAATCCGATCGGACTCGGGATTGAAGTCGTGGATATTGCCAAGGAGGAAGCGCATCGTGTTGCGGAAACGACGATACGTTTCGGTCACGCGATCAAAACTCTCTTTGCCGCAACCGATGTCTTGGCCGAAGTCTTCGTACGAAACCCAGAGACGCAAGATTTCAGCGCCCGACTTTTTGATCGTATCGGCGGGATCGACGACGTTGCCAAGTGACTTCGACATTTTGCGGCCCTGGATATCGGTCACAAAACCATGCGTGACGAGCGCCTTAAATGGCGCTTTGCCCTCAGTCGCCATTGAGGCCAGAAGCGAAGTTTGGAACCAGCCGCGGTGTTGATCGCTGCCTTCAAGGTAAACGTCAGCGGGATAAGTGAGTTCGCCGCGACGTTTCTGTACGGCCGACCAGCAAACGCCCGAATCAAACCACACGTCCAAAATATCAGAGCCACGTGTGAAGTCCGTGCCGCCGCACTTGGCGCAGGGGTGACCTTTGGTAAAGTCCGACTCTGGATGGGCGTGATAGGCCTCGATGCCACCCTCTTTTTCAATGGCGTCGGCGACCTTCTCCATCACTTCGGGTTTGGCGAGAACCGAACCGCACGATTTGCACGTGAACACCGGGATCGGCACTCCCCAAACGCGCTGACGCGAGAGGCACCAGTCGGGTCGATTCTCGATCATTGCTCGGAGCCGAGCCTCTCCCCACTTCGGAACAAACTGAATCGAGTCGATCTCTTTCAGCGCTCGGCCGCGCATGTCAGTGGCTTCTGGCTTTGCACCGCTGGAAGTTTCCAAGTCCATGCCCAAAAACCACTGTGGGGTGGCGCGGAAGATCAGTGGAGTTTTTGAGCGCCAGTTGTGGGGATATTGGTGCGTGATCTCTTTAAAGGCGAGAAGACCGCCGTTATCGCGCAGGCGCTGCACGACGAGTGGGTTTGCGTCCCAGATTTTCGTGCCTTTATACTCCGGAACTTCATCGGTGTAGCGGCCTTCGCCGTCGATTGGTGAAAGCACCTTCAAACCATATTGCAAACCGACGCGGTAGTCGTCTTGGCCGTGGCCCGGAGCTGTGTGGACGCATCCGGTACCGGCATCCAGAGTGACGTGGTCGCCGAGTACGATCAACGAGTTTCGTTCGTAGAACGGGTGACGCGCATTCATGCGTTCAAATTTTGCGCCTTTCACGACGGTGCCGGTGTCGGCAAGTGTCAGGCCTGTTTCTTTTTCGACGGATTCTTTGAGTGGCGCCGCCATAATCAGAATGCGATCACCAGCATCGTAGAAGCCGTAGTCAAAATCAGCATTCAGAGCGAGACCGAGGTTGGCTGGCAGAGTCCATGGCGTTGTTGTCCACACGGCAAAGCCCACCGGCTTTTTGAATGTGCCGAATGACTTTGCTCCTTCATCAAACGGCATTACGAAATAAATCGAAGGCGATTTGTGCTCGTGATACTCGACTTCGGCCTCAGCGAGCGCGGTCTGCAGAGCGGGACACCAGTAGACCGGCTTTTCTCCACGATAGAGAGTTCCCTTTTTTAAAGCGCGCGCCAGTTCGCGGACTTCTTCAGCCTCATAGGCCGGGTCCATTGTGAGATAAGGATTTTCCCATTCTGCCAGGATGCCGAGACGGCGGAATTGTTCGCGCTGATGGTTCACCCACTTTTGCGCCTCTTCGCGACAGAGTTTCCGCATGTCGGTGTCGGTTTTCTCTTTGCGCTTTGGCCCGAGCGCTTTGGTGACGTTGTGCTCGATCGGAAGACCGTGGCAATCCCACCCTGGAATGAACGCTGCCGACCATCCCGCCATGTTGCGATACTTGATCGTGAAATCTTTGAGGCACTTATTCAGAACGTGGCCGATATGAATCGAACCGTTCGCGTATGGAGGGCCGTCGGGCAGAGTAAACTTGGGGCGTCCGGCGTTCTTTTTTAGAATTTTCTCGTAGAGACTCGATTTCTCCCACGCTTCAATCATCTTCGGTTCGCGTTCGGGGAGATTTCCCTTCATTGGGAATTCGGTTTTGGGAAGAAGAACGGTGTTCTTCAAATCAGTCTTCAGGTCGGTCGAGTCAGAGCTACTAGTCGCCTTTGTCATAGGCGAATACGGTAACACGATCGCGGCGATTAGCCTAGGAGTGGTCGCACAGCTTTTGCGCCAATCGAAACCAAAAGATTGATGGCTTCGGCGTCGCTGCCAAGATTCATTTTCTCGCGCACTTCAGCGATGACGGCCAAAGTCTTGGCGTGAAGGACGGGCTGAGTTGCTAGGGGAGCGGCCGTGCCTGGATTGTGCGTTTGATGTTGATGCATTGGTTGTGACATCGTTGGAACAAACGCGGGCATTGGCGGCGGTGTGGCTATCGCGGGGCCATCGAATTGACGCATGGCCTCATTGATCTGTCGAAGGTCAGAAATGAAGTTCTGGCTGCTCACAGGGGCTGCCGTCTCCATTCGTTCCTGCGGTTCCTGGCGGCCTTGCGACAGAGTCTGTGATCGGTAGAAAAGCGTCATCAGACGATCGGGATCAGTGGCCTGTTTTCGGATGTGCTCGGGCTGATTGATCAGCCAGTTAAATGCCGACTGCAGATCAGCTCGACCGTATTGGCCGCTGGTCTGGGAATGATGTGAGCCACCTGAGGAATTGGATCCGAAAGTCGACATAGGGCGACGAGGTTCCCTCACGGGTTCTTGCGACTCAAGCAAAAACAGACTTTGATTAAGATTTATGCACGAAGGCGGGTGCACTGTCGGAGCGGCCCTCGTAACTCCGCGAAACTCGGTTCGTACAATCGTGAAAGCAAGGGAGCTTGGCGTGCTCAAAAAGTCTCAGAATCGGCAAACCCGCTCCCACCGTGTCTTTTATGGATTCGTCGGCTGCGCCGTGCTCTGCGTGTTGGTGCTGGTTGGAATGTATGGCTGCGCATCGCGGACCGTTCAACCGACACCAACGGCTGTTGTCGATGTTTCACCATCGCCGACAGCAGACATTTTTAAAGTCGCGCGCGATGTGCTGCGTTTAAAAAAAGACGACGCAACCCTGGGGCGGCGTTCGAAGAAAAAGCCGCAGTTCATTGAGAGCCATGTGATCGAATTGCTACAGGGGCATCCCGAGCTGTTGAAAAAACCACTTCCCCAACTTGTTGCAGAGCTTGATCGACGAGAAGTTCGCCCCGATCCAACGAAACATGTGCGGCTTGTGCCGCCAATGGGGCAGCCGGGTTACGATGACCTTCGAGTTTATTTCTCGCATCCTCTTATTGAGACTGGCGCAACTCGCCCAGCCGACAATCTTGTATCGGCGTGGCGGGATTTCTTGCTGCAAGCCAAGCACGAGATTGTTCTCAATGTTTTTGATTTTGATCTTCTCGAGATCGCCGATGTGTTGGTGGACAAGGCAAAGGCGGGTATCTCGGTCCGAGTGGGGATCGACAAGAATATGATTTCAGAGCGAACCGAAGTAAAACGAGTCTTTGATCGGTTGGTGAGCGGTGGCGTCCTTGTTGTCCAAGTGGACTCGATGCGACTCAATCACCAGAAAGTTGCAGCGATTGATTGGAGTCAAACAACAAATGCGCGCGCACTGTTTTCGTCAGGCAATCTCACACAATCATGTCTTGGGCCTGAGGGAGATCTGAAAGATGTTCCGGCCGTCCATCGACCGAAGGAATCAATTCCGAATGCCAACCACGTGATCACGATGAAGAGTTGGCTTGCGGCAAATCTGATCAATCATGAGCTCAGTAAAACTTTTGATCAGAGCCTTGGTCTTCGCGGTGCGAGTTATCCGATGACGGGAGCCTACCAAATTACAGGGCCTGGTGTTCCTCCAGAAACTTTTGAAGCGTATCCAGAGCCGAGCTTTGTTATCACCTTCACTCCGGGCGGCGGCTATCGCGACGTCGGGAAAAATATTTTGGCGAGAGTGATCGAAAAGTCCTCGGGACCAATTCGCATGATCCAGTTTGCCTACTCGGCTCCGGCGGTAGCGGAGGCCCTTCTCGCAAAGGCGACAAATGCTTATCGCACGAGAGGAATTTTCGATTTTTACAGCGTGGGGGACACACCTTTTGCGCTGCAGGGGTGGAGTCAGTTTTTGAAGATGTCGGGCTATAGACGTTTAAAAAAGAACGGAGCCACACAGTTTGTGATTGATGAAAAGTCGCCATGGGTGACGGCGTTGAGATCTGAGCAAATCCAAGATCTGCGTTCGCGCGTACGCATCGCGCCATTTCCGTACGGCGACAAGCAAGTGAAAGTCGGCGGAGAGTCAAGGAAAGTGAATTCTAAAGTTCATCACAAGATTTTGGCTGCAGGTGAATATGTCGTGATGGGGACGTCGTTCAATTTTAGCAAAGGTGCTGAGGCCAATAACGAGCAGATTCTGGTGTTTCACAGTCGCGAACTTGCGTCGAAGGTCGATGGAGCAATCAAACACCTGCTGAGCGCCGATCCGCCCTCAGTTGCTGCTGAGGCCGAACGCCGCAATCAATTCCATGATGCAGCCTCTGACTTAAAAGACGATCTCGACGACGCTGGGCCATAGGGACTGTCAGAAGAATCAACAGTATTTTGAACTTCTCGAGATGAGCTGTTCATTACGAGAACCCGATGATGAGAACATGGTGATTCGTGTCGGCTTCATGCATCCTGGAATCAGCGAACGGGAGGTGTACGATGCCGTCACGCCAAGATCAGAGAAGTATTCTCAATGTACTCATGAAGAGTCCTGCTAAGAGAGCCGTTGCGCTTTTAAGTTTGAGTGCGTTTACCGCCTGTGGTGGAGCTGGCAGCGGTGACTCGTCTGTGAGCACGAGCAGCGCGTCCTCATCGGGACAGGTTTCTGTCCAAATTGGCGCGGAGAAGTCGATGACCGGCGCAAGCTCAGGTCTTCTCGAACAAGTGGCTCAGGTGATCGTCAACGTTAAACGAATCGAACTTGTCGCATCGGGATCTCGTCAGACCGGCCGTGTCTGTGTTGATGATTCGGTTGGCCCATTGGATTTGATGGCCCTGAATGGCGGCTTGCTCTTGCCGCTTTCTCAGCTTGAATTGCCTTCATCCGTTGGACTGCAGCAGGTTCGTCTTATTCTAGAGAGCGATGGCAATGAGATCGTCTTTAAAGACGGCTCTCGCTGCGAGCTGCAAACTCCAAGCGCGGGTCACAGCGGAATGAAGATCGTTTTGGGGGGCGGAATTCGTGTTGCGTCTGACGCGAACTACACGATTGACGTTAAGTTCGATCTTGAGCGCAGTATCCTCATTAAAGAAGATGGACGATGCTTGCTGAAACCAGTGATTCATACTCGCTGTGAGAAGGGGCATCGCCACCATCACCGTGATCACGACTCCGAAAAACAGAGCTCGTTGAGTCATTCAGATCATGGCGATGAGCACGGTCGCCGGGAACATGAGATTGAAGACGACGATGATTCGGACCACGAGTCGGACCATGATCGCAGCTGCGGAATCGACGAAGTTGTGACTGAGCCGGATTCCGATGATGGCGAGAGCGCGCCCCCACCACCGCCGGTCGTGACGGAACCTCCGCCCACACCGGCACCAACGCCAATGCCAATGCCTGTTCCACCGGTCGTGGAGCCGACGCCGGCACCAGTACCGACGCCAGTGCCAGTTCCGCCGGTTGTTGACCCGCTTCCGGTAATTGATCCACGCGACCTCTAAGGTTACCTCGTTGCCAGTTGAGGTTCCTTCTTTCGATATTGCACAATAGAACACAGGGCATCCCAGTTACGGGGTGCCCTGTCTTGCTGTGGAATCGCTAAGCTCATTACCCGAGAAATTCGGACGTTTTACTTCGGATCAGCGTAGTCGCGTGCAATGATCCCGTACTTCTCGATCTTTCGAAGCAGAGTTTTCTTCGGGATGTTCGCATGCAGTGCTGTTTGATTGATCCGACCCTTGAAGGTCTTGAGCGCCTTGACGATGAACTCGCGTTCAAACGCTTCCTTGTGTTTGTTGAAGTCGAGAGTGTCGCCGCCAATTGAAACAGATGGGCTCGCGATATCGATATCGTCGTCCTCAGCGCCATCAGCCGCGTTCATCTCGTGATCATCGAGGCTCTCGTCTTCAGACTCATGTTGAGAAGAGGGCGTACTCTGTTGTACGTGCGCCGCCGTTCCCGCTTGCTGCGTTTCTGGTTC
>JAEUWE010000334.1 GCA_016791465.1 Pseudobdellovibrionaceae bacterium | reverse complement strand
GTCCTGAACAATCACCTTTTAGCATGACATCAAGAAAGGCGCGATTGATCAGGGCCATCTCTTTTTGCAGATCGCCATAGGTAAAATCGAGCTCTTTGTCGCCGATCATCGGCTTGTCGTTGCGTAAGTCCTCTGGACAGGTCCAATCGAATGTCACGTTGGTGAATGGTGTTTGACCGCCCCAGCGCGATGGCACGTTGAGATTGAAGATGAACTCTTGAATTTGCTGATACACCTCTTCGTAGCCGAGATTGTCCAGACGAACATAGGGCGCGAGGTAGGTGTCGAAGGAGCTAAACGCCTGAGCTCCGGCCCACTCGTTTTGCATGGTGCCGAGGAAGTTTGCCATCTGGCCAAGTGCGCTCGACAGATGTTTTGGAGGAGTCGATTCCACCCGTCCTGGAACACCGTTGAAGCCTTCGCGCAAAAATGTCCTGAGGCTCCAACCCGCGCAGTACCCTGAAAGAAAATCGAGATCGTGAATGTGATAGTCGCCGCGCACGTGCGCCTCGGCGACCGCGGGTGAGTAAACGTTGGAGAGCCAGTATTTGGCTGTCATTTTGCCGGCGATACTGAGGATGAGTCCGCCGAGACTGAATTCTTGGTTGGCGTTGGCTTGAACGCGCCAGTCGGATCGGCTGAGGTATTCATCGAAGGCTGAGAGGATGTCGACCGTCGCGGGTGGTGCTGTTTTCATTTATTGATCTCCTTTAGCGATGGATCTGAGCCTAGTGGGAATCTTGCCTCGCGCCGAAAAACGCGCGGCTGTGGGCCGAAATCCACCTCGACCGGGTGGATTTCTTGATCCTGGTCAAGGGCAAAACCCCTCGCATACGCGACTATTGTAGTGAGGGAGGGCTTTACGGATGAGTGATCGGTCGTTTGTTGTGATGCAGGATTGGACAGTCAAAAAAGCGTTGGAACGCACGCTGCGGGCGATTGAGGCGCTCAAGCCAGGTGAAACATTATTGCTGACCAATAAATCGAAGGAACCCTCTTTTGAAAGCCAGCTGGTGACGATGATTCAAAGTCGATTCGCGGATCATGTCGACTTTGTTCGCACTGGAAGCGGCCGCTATCGCGTGGCCGCCAAACCGGACACCGGTGGTTGTTGCGGTGGTGCCTGTGGTGGTTAGCGGCGACGGAGCAGATGAGTCAGCGTTGGCCCGATACGATTGATATCGAGAAGATAGTCAAATCGCCCAGGACCGTAGAGGTCGTTGAAGCGGCTCGAACGCTCATCGGAGAGTATAAAGGCGTGGACGACGGAGTCGCCGGCGTGAGCCTCTTGAATGGCGCGGTTCACATCGGCAAGGCCGTGTTGGCCTTCGTAGGCGTCGTAATCGGTTGGCTTGGAGTCACTCAATACAAAGAGAAATCGAGTCTTGGCAGATTGCTGGTTCAACGTGTGCGCAGCGTAGCGAAGAGCGGGCCCGAGGCGAGTGAAACCATCAGGTGTGAGAGTTTCGATTCTTCCAGGAACCTTCTGCCATGGGTCTGACCAGTCTTTGAGTTTCGTGACTCGACAGTCGCTTCGGGTGAAGCTTCGAAAAGAAAGGACTGTCGTCGTTTGTTCGAAGTCCTCAAGTGCATAGCGCAGGACGTGCAAGGAGTCTTTGATGAGATCATTGACGCGAATTCCCGAGACATACGAATCGGTCGATAGGCTGCCGTCGACGAGAATGCAAAACGCGTAGTCTTGTTGAATCGAGGTTCGTTTCTCGTAGATGCGGTCGGTGGGATTGGCGATCGCTCGCCGTTCGATTTGCTGATCGAGAGCCGCATCAAAGTCAAAGTCGGTGCCGTCGCTCAGGCGTTTGCGTATGGCTTTTAGGTTCAAAATCTGCGCGATGTCCTGTTGAATCTTATGACCGAGGCGCCGGGTCTGTATGGTTGAAGTGTGGAGTACGGGTGATTGAGATTCAGCGGATTCGACGCGAATACGGCACCAGTTCTTTAAGTATTTCTGTGATGACTTCGACCATTCATCAAAGAAAAAGATCTTAGACTTATCCTCGGCTTTTTCCACCGCCTCTTCAGTCATGGCCTGCGTCTCGATCACCGCATCTGATTTGACCAGGGACTGTGCACTCTGTGCTGAGCG
>JAEUWE010000329.1 GCA_016791465.1 Pseudobdellovibrionaceae bacterium | reverse complement strand
CCGGCGATCTCGAGAAGAGGTTTGCAATGGCGGATTTCGTTTGAGTTGGCTTTTATAAAGAGTCCCGCTCGAAGGCGTCCGCTGGGCTCTGTCCTTTCGACCACAAGCTCGACGCGGTCGCGCAGCCCTCCCTCGTCGATCCATACCGTCGAAAACCGGTCGCCAAGGGCGCTGACGTCAATTCCGAAGCTTTTGAGCTCTACAAATCGTCTACTTTCGATCTGAGATCGCTTGAGGTGAAGGAGATCGCAGCCGGAGCAAAGGCCGGAGTACAGGCAGGACAAATTCATTGGCACGTTGGAACACAAGATTTCATCTCGGGATAGCGGCAGGAGCTTTCTGCGCTACGGTTTTGGAAGGAATTCATGCCTTGCGGCTGGATGAGCCGGCAGGTCTTGGATCTGTTGTGGCAAAAACAAGCAAAATCGTGTAGTTATGGCCGAGCGAAAATCGGTCCGGTCGCCGGATGCTTGGCCTGAATTTCGCCTCTAAGCAGAGCCTGAATCTGGGGTGCCGATCATGGGAGGCCGATTTGACACCGATCGTGTGTCGTAAATTTTTGAAAGCGCTGACCATCGCCGGTTCATTTGCCGGGATCTTATTGGCGTTGTCGCCTTTTGCTCGAGCAATGGATTCGACCGAGGTTTTACCGGAAGCGATCAACTCGCCGTCGGTTCGAATCGGTTTTGTTTCTGGAATCGGATTTCGCTTTCTCTCGAGCGGCGATCTCATGAGTCTGAATGATATCAATTCGATTGAGTTTGATGCCAAAGCGCTGAGCGCGTTTGAGCCGCGGGTCAATGAGCTCGTTGGGGTTTTGAATCAGTTCGGCAATCAGCGCCTTGGTGACCAGCTTTCGCTTGGAACGCTGAAGCTTGATACCGATCCAAAGATTAAATACTACGCGCCGGTATTTGCTCACGGTATCAATGCTCGCTGGACAGTTGCCGTCGGTATTCCTGTCGTCAGTTACACGAATAAAATATCGATGACACAGTCGCGTGGTAATGTTGAAGAAATTCGGGCGCAGATTGGCAACGCTTCTCCCGAGATCAATGCTGCGTTCAACGATCTCAGTGTCAACTTGGCAACAGTGGCCAACCAGACACTTGAGGCGAAGGGTTATAAGCCGATCAGAGATCGCGAAGAGACACAGTTGGGCGATCTTAATGTTGCGAGTTTAATTGAGTTCGCCAAGCGAGACAATGCATCGGGACAGTATAAACTGATTTTGACGTTACCGACGGGCAAAGGGAATGATCCGGATGATTTGGCTGATATCGGCGCATTTGGCTATACCGCGATCGAGAACCAATTGACCGGGAACTATTTGCTAGGACGTCTTCAGCTTGCGGGTAAGGCCGGGTACCGCTACACGCTTCCGGATCGCGTGGTTCGCCGTGTTCCGATGAGCGAGAGCGATACGCTTCCTGGTATTGAAACCAAGCAAACGGTTGAGCGCTCAACAGGCGGCGCCGTGTTTGGCGGCGGTTCGTTGACCTACCGTTTCTCTGATGCATTCAACGTCGGTCTTGGAATTGAGAGAACGTTAAAAGATGGCGATCGATATTCAGGATCTTCGACGGGCCGCTACGATCTCCTTGGCAAAGACACGAATTCCGAGACGGATCGTCTGCGTGTTGGTCTCAACTACTCGACGATTGAATCGTTTTTAGCGGGAACTTCGCTTTTGCCAACAATGATTGCGTATGAGTTCTCTGACACCATTCGCGGT
>JAEUWE010000304.1 GCA_016791465.1 Pseudobdellovibrionaceae bacterium | reverse complement strand
GATCCGACTTCGGAACGCGTTAATACAACCTGCGCCAAGGCTTCATCAATTCGCTCGAGCGTGTCTTGCACCCCTTCTTTCGAATTGGAGCGCAGACTGACTTCAAAATCAGAGAGCACCGAAAAGATATTGGTGCCACGGTTTCGCCACGACTCACCAAGATTGCTGAGATCCGTGCTTTCGCTGGACTCGTCACTCGACTCAACGCCCGCTGGACCACGAAGCTCCGTCGACTCTGGCGGGGGCTTCGCGGGCGGCGTCTTCACTGCCGACGACTCCGACCCAGGTGCCGCTTTGGATTCTTCTCTCAAGCCGCGTTTATTCTCTCCAATGAAGATCCGGCTGCCCGGGACATTCATTGAGACATTCGCTTCCTTATTGATGGCAATCTTGATCTCACCGTCATCGCCGCGGTACTCGCCATTTGTTGTGAACGGTGGGTTCGTTGTTTTAAAACCGCCGAACAAAAAGCGATCGCCAATCTTGCGATTGCCAACCTGAACCGCTTGGCCGAACAATTGCTCAATTTCAGTCGCCGTCACTTTGCGGGTGGCATCGTTTGCACCGGCATCACTCGACTGAGCAATGGCCAATTCCTTCGCTCGCACCAGAATCTCAGTGAGCTCACCCAATGACTGATCCGAAAACTCAAGGAAGGTCTTCGCCTGATTGATGTTCTTAATATACTGCTGGCTTGCGCCGATGTCAGTCCGCGCCGCCAAAACGCGCGTTGCCGCGAGCGGATCATCACTCGGCTTATTGATTCGCTTCTGTGTCGCCGCCTGATTTTGCAAACTCGAAAGTTCATTGCGGTTCTTTTGCAGACCCGAATTCACCTGTTCGTAGTTCATTTTGTCAGCGATTCTCATAGGCTCTCACTTACATCCGTTTCAAGTTGAGGACCGTGTCAAACATCTCATCTGCCGTGCGAATCAAGCGGGCACTGGCATCAAATGATTTTTGATACTCAATTAGTTTGGTCGCCTCTTCATCAAGACTGACGCCACTGATACTTTCGCGAATGTTTCCCAACTGCTTGACGATGTCTTTCTGCGATTGCTGCGAGCTGTCGGCACGACGGGCCTGAATACCCACCTTGCCAACCATACTGTTATAGAACTCGCCAATCGTACTCTCTCCGCCAACCAATTTGTCCTGCGAGAGATTCGCCATACGAAGAGCCACACGGTTATCACCCGGCGCGCTCATCTGACCCGCTGATGAAATATGGCCGACATCCTCAAGAATGTCTTTTGAGACAGAAAGATTGGCAGAGGCGTGACGGAGCTGCGTCGGCAACTCAAAAAAGTCTCGCCCCGTCTTGTTGTAGACGTTGTAACCCTCACGATGCACGTCGTTCACGGTTGCAGCTAAGGTATAGGCCATCTTGTCGACATCCGCGAGCGCTTCGGTAATCACCTTGTCGCGAACCTCAAGCAGTCCACCGATTTTTCCACCATTGATCTGCTCGGTGATCTTCACCGGAGTTGCACGATCGCTATTCAAATAAAACAGATCGACGTTACCTTCACCTTTCGTGTCGGTTTCAGGTGTTCCATTGACTTCAATTTTCTTTGCGTCGTATCCCGCAACCAAAAGGGCCGAATTGCCGACTGTGATCGTGACCGTGCTGTCTTGACCTTCGGCCCATTTGATATTCACGCGCTCGCCGATTTGCTTCACCAACAGCTCGCGGCGATCACGCTCATCGTTAGCATGCCCTCCGGAAAGCTCAATCTGCTGCACCTTCTCGTTCAGCGTCGCAACTTCTTTGGCCATCTCGTTCACTTCTGCAATTTGACTGACGATCTGTTGATCGAGGTCTCGCGAAATCTCGTTGAGCTGTGTGTGAACGCGTTTGAAGTCCTTGACCAAAGAGTCCGCCGTCTCCTTGACCTGGGTTCGAGTGGCCAGGCTCTCGGGATTATTGGCCATCTCTTGCATCGAGTTAAAGAAGTCGCCCATGAACGAGTTCAGACCTTTATTCAGCTGCTCGTTATAGACCTGCTCAACGCGACCCATCGCCTCGGCTTTTCCATCATAAAAGCCCGATAGCGAACGCTCTTTGCCGAGTTGCTTTTCAAGATAGGGATTGTTGACTCGAGTGACCGCGGCGGCCTTTGAGCCCATGCCGTAACGAAGTTTGCCGGAGCCGATCGGAACGTTGGTTTGGATTTCAACACGCTGACGAGAAAAGCCCTCAACGTCCTTACTCGCAATGTTGTGGCCGGACGTCTGGAGCGCTGTCTGACTGTTCATCATCGAGCGTTTTCCGATGTCCATCATCGAATGAATTTTCGACATTCGCCACCAACTTCCTGTTGCCCCGTCTCACATCATGTAAGACGTCATCCAAAAGACCTTTAAGCCTCTCGACTGACCAGTGCGCCACCCTCTGCCTTACCCTGAGCCATAGCGCCTTTGCGCTCGTATGTTGGCTTTGGATTCAAACCGTCTTTGATTGCTTCCATCGCGCCCGTGATAGAGCGCAGAGCAGACTGCACCAATTCTTCGTTGGCCTTGTTCACATCGGCCACCCGACGAACCAGAAGCTCGAGTACCGAGTGCAGATTACGCAAACGATCACCTCGCTCGCCAGGCAGCTTGGCTGCGATTTCAAGAAGGCGCGGCTGATCGACGTCCGATGCCGTCAGCACGGCCAGATCGCGCGCGAACTTCATTCGACTGTTTTCAAGTGTGCGAATGCGAACAAGCAGAGCGTCTTTTGCTTTATTGTTTTCATTGAGTTCATCGAGCCGACTCTCGACAAGAATCTCTTTTTCTTTTCTGACAACCTCAAGCAGAGATCGATAGATTTTGATCAGATCATCAAGACAGCCCGAAAGCTCCACATAAAGGGAGTCAATCGATGCATTCGATCCACTATAAATCTGCGTTCCATTCGACATTGGCTAAGCCTTTCTTCCTTGAGAGGCCATAAGGGCTATTTACTCATTCATCTTCATTTGTTCGTCGACAAGCTTGTCGGCGATGGCTCGCGCGTCGACCTTGTATTGGCCTTTGTCGATCAGCGCCTGCAGACGGGCGACCTTCGCCTCATCAATGCCGTCACCTGGTGTTGCCATTTCTTTCACGCGCTTCATTTCCTGCGCACGAGGAGAGACATCAACTTTGGCCGATGATGAAAGCGCTTCTGAACCGACAGACTTCGCAGCACCCGTTCCCGAACGGGTGACCTTTGCAGCTTCGGCGCTTGCCACACCCGCCGTTGCTGTTCCACCGATCGCTCCTGATTTTGGACCCGAGTTTGAAACTTTCACGAGATTCTCCGTCGTTGATAACACTTACCTTCACTACCGCTGTTTAGTCAGTGCAGTCACTGTTCCCAGTGCGCCCGACTTCACCTCTCTTAAAAGTGTATCATATTGAGACACTAAGCGAGAGGGTGAGGGACCTTTTTTTCCAATAAAACTACGGCCGACGTCGAGGTTCTGCATTCTATTGAACCTGGACCTTGGGCCGGGTCGTAATCACAATTCCACGCGCTCGAATATGCAAATGCCCAACGACCTGCTCTGGCCGCAAATGGTCACCCACAGCGACTTCCACCGGCACACCATCCCACGCCATCTGCACTTCTCTCGCTTTCGCCGACTGACCATCGATCAACATCGTCAACACAGTTTTACCATCCGCGGAACGAATGGCTGTGATCTCGCCCTCCCACGGACTGCGCACCGCCTCGGGCTCAGTCGCCCCAGCGCGGGGCCCTTTCGTGCCCTCAAGACTCACAAGAACGCGCTCCTCACCCACTTGCGTTTGGGGCAGACGCCTCACCGAAAGCGTGTCCCGATCCGTCAGCGCAAAAGTCGTTTTCTGTTTACCGAGCTTTCTTCGCGCCATCTGCTCACGTTGAGCTGTCACTTTGCCCTTAAGATCATCGTGGATCATCTCCGCCAAGCCGATACCACCTTGATTCGCCCACGAATCCACATACTGATCATCGAGCTGTTCACGATAAATAGATTCCCCCATCGATGGTTTCGACTGGTCCGAAAAAGAAACTGTCGAACGCATCGCCTTCATCATCTGATTGAGAAAATAGACTTCATACATCTTCGCCGCTTCCATAACTCGCGGATCGCGAGCCGGCGGCGCTGGGCGCTCTTTTTTTTCGAGCGGTTGGTGAGGCACTCTCGGAGGCTCACCGGCGATCGCGCTTATCGCAAAAACGCTGGCAAAAAAAAGTGGGGAGGTGAGTCGGAGAACAACGCGCATCCTGCGCTGTCGACAGATTAAGCCAAAAGAGAACGCCTTTCCTAGCGTACTGACTTCTTGCTCCTGTTTCCTGCTCGAAACGGCTCTGCTCTTAAACCATCCTTGGTTGATCGAACTCCGCCTCACCGTACCCCTGGGATGACACATCCATGTGTCGCCCCGTTTCATTATTTTAATTTCACCTGTATCAGTTCGAAACACTTTCGCGGTCGAGGCCAGTCCTGAGAGACCAAGTTCTGGTCCTATCTCTGGTCTTGGCCGGTCGTTCTTCACCGATTCTTTACTCAGCCGACCTTTTCCCGACACGAATACGTTTCTCACTCACGCTCCACGGACACGGACCTCAAAAGGTCCGGTTAAAGAATCTCTAGTTCGCCCTGAAGCGCTCCCGCAGCCTTGATGTTCTGTAAAACCGTAATCAAATCGCGAGGCGCAACGCCAATCTGGTTCAATGCCTTCACCAAATCGCCGACGCTCGTCCCAGAATCGAAGACCGCAACGCGGTCTCCATCCTTCGATTTTCCCTTACCACTTTCAATTTTGACCGAGAGATCACCGTGGCTAATGGCCACACGCGAGATTCTCACCGTATCGCCAATCACGACTGTGCCCGTCTTTTCATTCACAATCACCTTCGCGCGCGTGTCAGGTGTCACTTCAAGTGCTTCAATCGACGCCAGCAATTCAACGGCGCGGCCCTCATAAGAGAATGGCACGACGATATCGATGGTCCCCGCATCTTTCGCGGTGGCGTACTTACCAGAGAGATCCATATTGATCCGCTTTGATAGCCGAGCGGCCGTCGTAAAATCCGGATTGTGCAAAGTCAGACGAAACATTTTTCGCGACGTGAAGTCTTCGGCGACATCGCGTTCGATGATGCCGCCATTGGGCAATCGACCGACTGTTGAATGCGAATCATTGCCTGTGCCGACAAGCACGGCCCCTTGGGCGACTGCATAGATGTTTTGATCGGCGGCTCGAAGCGGACTCTGCAAAAGAGTTCCACCGGCAAGCGACGATGCGTCGCCAATCGAATTCACTGTGATATCAATCTTATTTCCGGCGCGCGCGAAGGGAGGTAAACTTGCCGTTAGAACGACAGCCGCCACATTTTTTGATGCGACGTCCTTGTCTTCAAGCTTCATTCCTAATTTATCAAGCATTCGAGCAACCGATTTGCTGGTGAATTCGGACTTGGAATCACCAGTTCCCTTCAAACCGACAATAATACCGTAGCCGATGAGTTGGTTATCACGAACGCCTCGAACGTTGGCGATATCCTTAACTCGGGCCGCATCGGCTTTTCCACCCGACAACAAAACAGCCGCCACAAGAAGCGCCACTTCAAGCAAGAGAAATCGAGCGAGAATCTGTCTCATAGGCTAGCTCCTTTGCGCGAGCTCACGATATCAAATTGCGAATCCATCAATTTCGTCGAATCAATTCCGCCGTCATCAAAGTCCTCTGGTCGAACGACGCCGGTGACAATCACCTTGTACTCGCGTCGACCGATCATGAAGGGTTGAATACCGCGAACCCGATAGCTTCCGTCTTTGAGTTGTTCGACAATTCGAGTCGGCACGTTCTGCACGCCGCTGATCGGATCTGTCTTTGAATCCACAGGCTTTTCAACTGCGGCAGTAGCCGCTCCTGCGCCGCCTTCGCCTTGCGCATCAGGCTTCGCAGCAGCATCAGCACCTTGCGCTGCTGGTGGTTGATTCGCATTCTGTCCCGCTGCTCCTTGCGGCTTCTGTGATGTCGATGCCGCAGATCGCAATGGCGCATCGAGACGCTCTAGCAGTTTTGAAATAACCCGTACCTTGCTCTGCAATTGCTGCTTCGGAGCACCTTCAAGTTTCACGTTGAGAAGATCGCCCATCATCCGCGTTTGATTTTGCGCAAATAGGTATCCGCCCTGACCTTCCATCACCCACAGCGAACCGGCCTGTGCTGAAACCTCAGCTTCGTCTTCAAAACGAGTCTTGTTCATGCGGCGATACTTGCGGTCTGCTTGAAACCGAAGGTTGTCCTGATCGGAATATTTGGGCCCAGTGACTTTAGGCTTATCCTCACCGCTCACCATGTTTTTCATGCTGCGGCCAAAACTCGAGCAGCCCGCACTGCCCATAGCAAATGCAATTGCCACGATGGCCACACAGAGACGAAGTAACTCAGAGTTTCGGCTATTGAATTTCAACAAGGCCCTTCTCCTTCAAGATTCCTGAAACGAGCTTTTGCGAACGATTCACTTTCACTTTGACGGTGTCGCCTACGGCCGCCGGCGACTGAGCAATGCCATCGGTCGAGATCGCCCAGCTCTCTCCAGCAACTTGCACTCGCACCGGATCACCGAACTTGAGAACCAGCTCACGTCGCAAAAGCCCCTTCCACAAAACATCACCTGCCGCGAGCCCACGACTGACGACCGAATGTGCAAGATCTCCGAACCTCGCACCGCTGTCAGTTGCATAGGTCACGTCGCGCATCACCATCTGAAGATCCTGCTCTAAAAGCTTCTCTCCCGGCCCTACCGCACGAACCAAAACCGGCACAGCCTGAGTCATCATGAGAAGGCCCGACACCATGACCGTTTTGCTTCGACCATCTTTATTTGAGATCTCAAGTCCGACTGCAAAACTTCCACGCGGACGAGTCGCGAGCGGCTTTACCCGCCAACTCACAACGTCGCGCCACTCGATCGACGGCCAATCCATTCGATTCACTTTCAAGTCACAGGCATCACAGAACCGCGTGAGTTCTGCGCGAATAGCCGCCTCAACCTTGGTGCGATCGGTTTGCATAAACACAGTCGATCGATGAGGAATTCGCCATTCAACTGAAAGACCCGCAGCTTCAAGCCGACGATTGGCTTCACCAACCACATCGCGCAGGCCCTCTTCTGAAAACGAACGCTCTTCACCCATCGCCGGACGATCGGTAAGCTCAATGGCCTCAAGATGGCGCAAGACCTCTGGGCGCGATGCCGGCGGAATCGTACCCGGATCAACAAGCTCAACAAGGCGAAGCGATCCAACTCCCTCTGGCGCCAACATCACATTCGGTCGAATGGCCAAAACCCCGAGTGGAGATGCCGATACGGCCTCGCCCCGCGCCATCAGCATGGCAGCAAAGCTCATCACCGCAATCAGACAAACTCTATTCAGTCTCACTCAAACTCCCATCCATCAATGCACTGATGCCGCAGACTTAAACAGATCACCGCAATTGATTCACCGATTGCAGCATCTGATCCGAGGCCTGAATCACCTTTGAATTTGTCTCATAAGCGCGCTGGGCTGTGATCATGTTCACCATCTCATCAACGATGTTCACGTTCGACGCCTCAACCTGACCTTGCGCAAGTTCGCCAAGACCATTCAGTCCCGGCTGCCCTTGCACCGGCAAACCGCTTGAGCCCGACGGCATAAAGACGTTCTTACCCATCGCTTTGAGACCTGCCGGATTTACAAAATTGACCAACTGAATTTGGCCAATCACTTGGGGTACCATCGAGTTTCCGACGGTTGCGGAGACGGTACCATTTCCAGAGATGTCAATGCCGGCGGCGTTTGGCGGGATCACGATTTCGGGCTGAAGTGCGTTACCATTTTTGTCGACGATCCGGCCCTGCGGATCCTTCTTAAACTGACCGTCGCGTGTATAGCCAATCTGTCCATCTGGAAGCTGGAGCGGAAAAAAACCCGGCCCTTCAATTTGAATATCGAGAGCATTTTTTGTGATCTTGCCAGCCCCGACTTCAAAATCCTTTTGAATCGCAGCCGTGCGAACACCCAAACCAGTCTGAACACCGGTTGGAGAGATTGAGTTCAGACCAGAAACAGCGCCGGGCTCTTTTACGGTTTGATACATCAGATCTTCAAATTCAGCGCGCGACTTCTTAAATCCCGACGTTGAAACGTTCGCCAAGTTGTTGGCGATAACATCCATGTTCGTTTGTTGTGCCTGCATTCCAGTCGCAGCCGTTGTCAGTGATTTAATCATCTAGACCTCACCCTTGATTCAATTTCGGAACTTCGTTAACGACTTTACCGGCCATTTGGTCGTAGGCCTGGATCGCCTTCTGCGTGCTCTCAAATGTTCGAGTCGCCGCAATCATATCCGTCATCTCGCGAATGACATTGACGTTGCTACCCTCGAGAGCCCCTTGACTGACTTTCGCATCCGTCGCTATTCCAACGAGTGGATCAATCGTGTCTTTATACGAATAGAGATTCATTCCTTGTTTGAGGAGCGCATCTTTATTGCCGACTTTGACGAGTGAAAGCTTCCCGACACTCTCGCCGCGCTCAAAGACTTCACCGTTCGACGAAATCACGACATCTGAACCCGTGAACTGAAACTCGCCACCACCCTCGCGCTGAACTGGGTAGCCCTGTTTGGTGATCAATCGACCGTCGCCATCGACGACGAAGTTCCCAGCGCGAGTCAAGCGAGTGCCGTCAGGGGTTGCCACTTCAAAAAAGCCGTCACCTTCAATGGCCAAATCAAGCGGATTGCCAGTTTGCTTCAATGTGCCTTGTGAAAAATCCGAGGCCGTTCCATCAAGATCGACAAAGGACTTGTCGCCACCATTGTGTGCATAGAACGATTCGATAGATGCCGGAACACGCGGTGCCTCGATCGCTCCGGGTTCTTTGTTAAACGAGGTCAGGTACTCGCGAAAGAGTTGCTCGTCGCGCTTAAAGCCCACGGTGTTCACGTTTGCCAAGTTGTTGGCAACAGTGTCGAGCTTTGCAGATTGAGCCATCGCGCCACTCACGGCGGTAAAGATGCCCTTACTCATCGGTCCTCCTGACCTTCGTCTGGACGCGCGTACTGCACATCCACTTCCTGCCAAAAGAGATTGGAGCAAACACAGTGCCACATGTGGACATCACTCGAGAGTGCCCTCTGGCGAATCTCAGAGTGATGACCTAGACAAACGCCCCGCCAAAAAGCCGGCTGTCGACGCCGCAGCGTCAAAAGCGACAACTCGGATCTAGTATTGTTGCAGAACAATGAAGGTCCCCCGTAGACTGGACCGATGAAGGTCACGGACGACCGTAGAAGTATTCGAGGACGAATTTCTCTTTTGCTCGCCATGAGCTTTGTCGGCGGCCTTACCGGCTGCGTGACTCACACCGAACAGCAAGTCTCGATTTGGCGAACGGAATCTCCGCAGCAACGCAATGTAAAGTCTCGCGCGGCAAAGGCGATTCGAAAACCGGCTTTTGTTGGGCCGATCGCGCCCCCGATCGCGCCGCAAAAAGAAGAACCGGATGTTGCTTCTGTTGCTTCTGAGGTCACGAGTGACGTGACTTCAACGAACGGCACCGCCACACTCACGGCGCCTGAAGCACCTCGTTCGACTGAGCCCGTTGCTGAGATTGCGCCACCTCCCGCCGCCACAAAGAACGATCTTCGCCCCAAGACACCGGCCCCAATCCTTGGCCTTGCTGGAGTACGCGCAAAAGTAAACAACGAAGCACACCTGATCTTCGACTTTCCCGTGACCTACAACTCGCGAGTGAAGAAATGGATCAAGTATTTCCAAACCGCTGGACGCCCGTCATTTCGCCGATGGCTCGAGCGATCCTCGCGCTTTGTGCCATTTATCCAAACTGAGTTAAAGAAGGCCGGCCTTCCCCTTGATCTTGTCTATGTCGCAATGATCGAAAGCGGGTTCTCATCAAATGCCGAGTCTCACGCCAATGCGATTGGTTTGTGGCAGTTCATCGTTCCGACAGGCGAAAGATACGGCCTCAAGTACGACTGGTGGATTGACGAACGCCGCGACTTCGAAAAGGCAACTCGAGCAGCCATCGGCTACATGAGCGACCTTTTTGAGCAATTTGGATCTTGGTACCTGGTCACAGCGAGCTACAACATGGGCGAAAACGGTGTCCGCCGACTGATCAAGCGCTATCGCACCAATAGCTACTGGGATCTCGTCGAACGCGGAGCGCTTCCCGATGAGACTGGGAACTATGTTCCCAAAATGCTGGCCGCAATCCTCATCGCCAAAGCCCCAGCACTCTACGGCTTTCGCGATCTTGAGATGATGATGCCCTTTGCCTTCGACACCGTGACCGTCCCCGGCGGTACAGATCTCGCCAATCTCGCGCGCTACCTCGGTGTCAGCGAGCGGACTCTCTCCGAGCTCAATCCTGAATTGGTGCGCGGCTTTATTCCGCGTGACATTGCTCAGCATCGGATTCGGATACCCAAAGGGGCTCATCTTGCTGTATCTCAATACGTCGCTATGACGAATCCGGGAACGCAGATCAAATGACCGACCGCTCGCAACGCCAACGCCTCATTGTTCAAAAATTTGGCGGCATGAGCCTCGCAACGCCCGAACACATTCGCAACGCCGCCGCCCGCGTCGCTGCCCTTCGCGCACAGGGCTATGGTGTCATCGCAGTGGTCAGTGCGATGGCTAAAACCACAGACGAATTGATTAAACTCGCCTATTCCGTGAGCCCAAGTCCCAATCGTCGCGAACTCGACATGCTGCTTTCAACCGGCGAGCGCGTGAGCATGGCTCTCTTTTCAATGGCATTGACTGATGCGCTAAAGAACTCAGGACTTGGAGCCAAGGCCATCAGCTTCACTGGCTCACAAGCCGGAATACTCACCGACGACACCCACTCGAACGCTCGAATTATTGACGTCCGCCCTCACCGCGTACAGGAAGAGATTGACCGCGGCAATGTCGCCATTCTCGCTGGCTTCCAGGGAGTCTCCCCCGTTAGCAAAGAGATCACAACGCTCGGTCGCGGTGGCACTGATGTCACCGCGGTGGCCATGGCCATCGCCTTCAACGCCGAACGCTGCGAAATCTTGAAAGAAGTCGATGGCGTTCTCACCGCCGACCCACGCCTCGTCCCTTCCGCCATGCTGATCGAGAATCTCACGCTCGATGAGCTATCCGAGATGACCTTCTGGGGCGCGAAGGTTCTGCACTACCGAAGCGTCGAATTGGCGCTGACGCATAGTGTACCTCTACACATCGCACTCGCCCACCCCGAGAGCGGCGCGCCCGCCTTGAGCACAAAAGTCGCTCCCAATGCTGGTATTGCTGACTCGCTACCGAAGGAGATCGCTATGAAACAGTCAGTCTATGAAAACGAAAGCGTTCTTTCGGTCAATTCACACGCCGACGTTCAAAGGATCAGCCTCGGCGGATCCGATCTTTCGCATGCCCTCGCGCAACTGGAAGACACTTTGAGGTCAGCGCAGCTTCCGCTACCACAAATTCTCGAGGCCCATTGTGTCGAGAATCGCATCGAGATTTTGTTTACGGCACCAGCCGAAGCTCTCGAAGCGCAAGTGCGCTGTCTTGCCAATAAGAGCTCCGTATTCGCGCTGACCACTGATCCGCTTGCCACCGTCACCGCTACGTGTCGCGGCGCAGTTTCCCGCGGCCTCATTGGCAAGCTCTCGGCCGCACTCAATGCTCGGAAAATCGCCAGCAAACAAATCCTGGTCAGCTCTCTGAGTATAACATTTCTTATTGATAAGACGCAGCGTGACCTGGCCGTTGAAACAATCCATACTTTCGCCAGCCCAAATTAGCTGCCGATCCTATTTTAGGTCACTATCGAGATTCACTCCATAGATCGAAGGCGAGCGCTCACGGGCTTCGGGAGAGTCTTTGGCGTTCATGAGTTCGCGGTCCGCTCGAAATTGGCTCTGGGGTTTTGGCTTCAGTTTGTCTCTCGCGACAGCGACCTTCTATGCCTATCAGCTCAGCCACTTTCTCAATGGCGAACCAGTTAAACGCCGGTTTCACGATCCTCTTCACATCGCCATTATTGACTGGGCCGGATACTACCCCATCGCTGTCGCCAAAGAACTTGGTCTTTTTGAACAGTACGGTCTCAATGTCGAAGTCCGTCTCGCCCCAAGCCTCATCGAAATGAATGATTGGATTCGAACAGGAAAAATTCAAGCCGCCACCGGCGTCCTTGCCGACTTCTATCTCTTGCGCGATCTCGGCGCTCCAGTTCAGATGATTGTGGCCACCGACTACTCGCTCGGCGATACGCTACTGGCTGGAAAACACATTCGAAATGTTCACGACTTGATCGGCAAGCGCGTCGGCATTGCTGAGATGAACTCATGGGCCGAGTATTTCATCTTTGAACTTCTACGCACAGCAGGTGTCGACCCCGAGAAAATTCATTTTCGAACATTC
>JAEUWE010000300.1 GCA_016791465.1 Pseudobdellovibrionaceae bacterium | reverse complement strand
TGCACAACAAAATGGAAATGATTTCGAGGCGAGCCTATGGATTTAGAAACTTTCAAAACTATCGGTTGAGAGTTCGGGTCCTTTGCAGCTAAACGAAAGTTCCTACAAAAGACGAAGTGCCCCCGTTAATGGGCAAGATCCTGGATATCCGGTATGTAGAAAGTGGCGTCCCCAACCGGATTTGAACCGGTGTATCTACCGTGAAAGGGTAGTGTCCTAGGCCGCTAGACGATGGGGACCCGAGACAATCGTCTTCGGTTTTCGACCTCGCGAGAGGGAGAAAATTGGTGGCTCGCGATGGACTTGAACCATCGACCCCATCCTTAAAAGGGATGTGCTCTACCGACTGAGCTAGCGAACCACGCCGAAACGAAGCGCTAATATTTGGGATTTGACCCTCTGCTGTCAATACGAAGTTTGATGGACTGAAAGCTTCTTGTGAGATTTTTTCCAGTAATGCCGTGAAAAGGGGCAAAGCCAGCAAAAGCGCCAAAGAAAGCATCAACAGGCGACCGCAAATGACCGCCAGGTGTCACTTTGGAGAGGCCTAAGGGCATTAAAAAAGCCCCCGAGAATGCATCGCGGGGGCTTTTATGGGCGTGTGAGTCCGCTTGTAGTTACGAGAACAGCGGTTTGATCCAAAGCGTTTGTTCGCGACCTGGTCCGACGGAGACGACGTCGATGGGAGTTGCAACTTCGCTTGCGACGAATTGAATCAGATCGCGTGCTGCTTGCGGCAGATCTTGAATCGAACGCACGTTGCGAAGATCGTCGCTCCAGCCAGCAAGTGATTTGTAAACGGGCTCAACGCGCGAGAGATCGCTTGAGTTCACAGGAAGCTCTTTGATCTCCTGTCCGTCGAGGCGATAGGCCGTGCAGACGTCAATGCGCTCGTGTCCTGAGAGGACGTCGAGCTTCATCAGCGCAAGCGACGTGATGCCGTTCACGCGAATCGCGTACTTCAACGCGACAAGATCGAGCCAGCCGCAGCGGCGTGGTCGGCCTGTGGTTGCACCGAACTCGCCACCTTCGCGGCGCAGGCGATCGCCGAGCTCGTTATCAAGCTCAGTCGGGAATGGGCCAGAGCCGACGCGAGTGGTGTAGGCCTTGGTGATGCCGACAATCTTCTGCATGAGACTTGGACCGATGCCAGAGCCGACGCAGGCTGAGCCTGAAAGCGTCGATGAGCTTGTGACGAAGGGATAAGTGCCGTGCAGAAGATCGAGCATCGTGCCTTGAGCGCCTTCGAAGAGAACTTTTTTGCCGGACTTCAAAGCGCGGTGGATGAGGAGCGAAGTGTCGCGCGAACGATACGGCTCAAGCTCGGCTGCCATTTCGAGCATGCGTTGGTAGAGCGGCTCCACTTCAACGGGCTCTTGTTTGTAATAGTGCGTGAGCATGAAGTTCTTCTCGTCGAGCGAGGCCTCGAGTTTTGCGCGCAGGCGTTCGCGATCAAAGAGATCGCCAAACAGAATCGCTTTGCGAGAGGCGCGATCCTCATAGGCGGGGCCGATGCCACGACCTGTGGTGCCGATCTTCTCAAGCCCGGCTTTTGCTTCGCGTGCCGCATCGATTTTGCGGTGATAGCTGAGAAGGGCCGTGCACTGATCTGAAATTTTGAGCTGTTCGGGATTGGTGAGAACGCCGGCCTCTTTGAGGTCGCGAATCTCTTTGATCACTTCTTCGAGATCAAGAACCACACCGGCGGCGATCATGCACATGGTCTTCGCGT
The DNA here is from genome assembly GCA_016791465.1 of Pseudobdellovibrionaceae bacterium. GTDB lineage: Bacteria > Bdellovibrionota > Bdellovibrionia > Bdellovibrionales > JAMPXM01. The sequence continues at coordinate 7,687 of JAEUWE010000300.1, read as the reverse complement.
GCAAGATACCAGACGGTACGAGGTGCAAAACGGTTTTCACTCCGTTGACGACAAGTGTGTGACCGGCGTTGGCTCCGCCCTGGTAGCGCACGACGAGATCCGCGTGAGCTGAAAAGACGTCGACGACTTTCCCTTTTCCTTCATCGCCCCACTGGGCTCCGACGACGATAATACCGGCCACGGCTCGCTCCTCTCGATGGATCCTGTCATGGACCCGTGCAGAGCAACGAAAGTCTCAAACCCGGGCGAGCGGATCAAGGACGAATCGCGGAGTACCATTCTTCGGGAGGGGGAAGGGGGCCTGTCGGGGCGGTATCTTTGAGCAGACTGATCAGATTCTGCGCAGCCTCGTAGGACACGGCGCGAAAAGCCTCGGCGGTGTGGGCGCCAACGTGGGGGGAAACGATGACCTGTGGCCACTCCAAAAGGCCCGAATCGCGTGCGAGTGGCTCAGTTTCAAAAACGTCGAGGCCAAATCGACCGTGCTTCTTTTGGCGAAGGTGAGTGATGAGGTCTTCCTCTTTGATCACGCCGCCTCGTGAGGTGTTCACCAAGATCGAATCGGCGTGAAGAAGGCCCAAGCGGTAGCAATGGATCATGTGATGAGTTTCGGGCGTTTTCGGCACATGCGCGCTTATCACATTGGCGAGGTGAAAGAGCTCATCGAGTCCGACCCGAGTCGCTCCTCGCTCTTCAAAGTACGAATCATCGCGATAGGGATCAAAGGCGACGACTTTCATGCCAAAGCCTTGAGCAATCCGCGCCACGCGTGAGCCGATGCGACCGAGTCCAATGACGCCATAGGTTTTCCCACTCAGTTCAACGCCAACGTGGCGGTCGCGGGTCCAATCGCCCTCATGAACGGCGATGTTGAGATCGGGAATCTTTCGTGCACAGGCGAGAACCAGAGCAAAAGTGTGTTCGGCCGTGGCTGCGGTATGCGAGTCAGGGCAATGGGCGATGCGCATACCGCGGGCGGTGCAGGCCTTGATATCGATGTGGTCAAAGCCGACGGTCGCTGTGACCAGAGCTTTTAGTCTGGGCACGGTCGCAAGAAACGCGTCGTTGATCTTTGTTTTACTTCGAACGATCAGCGCCTGAAGCTCGGGGCGCGAGGCATCGTCAAATGGAACGATGTTGAGCGCGGGATTGGTTTTAAGCGATGCGAGTGCTTCGGCATGAAAGCGATCGGCGATAGCGACCGTCGTGAGCGTATTTTGACTTGTGCTCATGTTTCGCTCCAGGGACTCGGCGTTTCGCTTAAGATTTCGCGCGCCGTTTTAAGGGCAGTAGCGAGTTTCTCATCACTGCACTCCCAGCCGATCTCGCGGCCGGCGTGGACGATCGCGGTGATCGCCGTGATGAGGTCGGGATCGCGAATAAAGCCCATGTGCCCCATGCGAAGGAGTTTCCCCTTCATCTGATCCTGGCCACCCATCAGCACGACACTGTATTTGGTTTCAAGAACCGAGCGCCATTTCTGACCGTCGATTCCATCGGGGACGAGAATCGCGGTGAGGCTCGGGGACGGCGTGCTTGGGAAAATGCGAAGTCCAAGAATCTGCATCGCTTCGCGTGTCGCTTGCGCGAGAGTGGCGATGCGTTTGTAGAGAAGCGGGAGTCCAAATGTGGCAACCTCTGCGAGCACCACATCCAGCGCCTTGATGAGGGGGACAGCGCTTGAAAAACCTGTTTCGCCGCGGCGGTTGGCCTCGTCTTCTGCGCGAAGATCAAAGTAAAAGCGCGGGCACTTCGCAGTTTGGGCTCGCGCCCATGCGCGCTCACTGAGGGCAACAAACGAGAGGCCGGTTGGGATCATAAATGCTTTTTGGCTGCCGCCAACGACGCCATCGATATCCCATTGGTCCATCGGCAGTGGCAGCGCGCCAAGTGCGGTGATGGCATCGACGAGGAAAAGGCAATCGGGATGAAGGCGGCGAACGACTTGCGCCATTTCGCGGACGGGGTGAAGTGCGCCGGTGGAGGTCTCGCACACTTGCGAAAGGACGATTTTCGGCTTTCGCTTTTCAAGCCAAGCCGTGAAGGTCGGCAAGTGTACAGACTCGCCCCATTCGATATCGAGACGCTCGACTTTTGCGCCGAAGGCTTCGGCCATATCCGCCCAGCGCTCGCCGAATTTTCCTGATACAACAGCGGCGACTTCATCACCAGGCGAAAGCACGTTGACCAAAAGCGACTCCATGCCTCCGGTGCCGGTGGAGACGTGCATGAAAGCGCGGTTTTTCGTTTGAAACACGGCCGGTAATGCGCCGATCACGCGATCAAAGCATTTTTGAAACGCGGGCGTTCGGTGGTGCTCGATCGGTGCTGAAAGTGCACGCAAAACAGACGGGGGAACGGGCACGGGGCCAGGGGTCATGAGGAGGGGGATCGGGGCTTTGGTGTCAGGCATGGTTTGAGAGGTTAGCGCTAGGCTCGGAAAAGAACAACCGAGCCTTGAATGCGTGCGGCGTCAACGCTAACGTCGGGGCATGCGCTTTCCTGCCCAAAGGGCTTTTCATTTTCTATTGATGATGACACTGACGAGTTCGCTTTGCGCGTCGTTCACTGTGTTGCTGGGTGGCTGCGCCTATTCGATCGGGACAAGTGAGCGCCGCATGCCGGAGGGCTATAAACTTGTCGCGGTTCCGGTGTTTAAAAATCAGAGCCACGAGGTCGGTGCCGAGGTGGCGTTCACCAATGCCATGATTCGTGAGATGGAGCGCCATCAGATTGCGCACGTGGTTCCGAAGGCCGATGCGCAGGTCGTCTTGGATGGAGTGATCGATTCGATTCAGTATATCGTGTCGAACCAGGTCAATGACTCGTCACTGCCGCGATCGACAATTTTGAATATCGAGTATCGCATTGTTGTCGGAGTGACACTGCGCCTGAAGCGGGCTTCGGACGGTGTGAATATTTGGACCGAGAGCTTCAATGCGGAACGCAGTTATCAGGCACCGAAGATCGGTCTAGAAGGTTTGAACTCAGCGAACTCCCTCTACAATGATAGCGCAAGACATGACAACCTAAGTGCAATGGCGACGGACCTGATGGTTGAGGCGCATTCACGACTGACTGAGAATTTTTGAGGGCGAATGGCAGCGCAGGATTGGACCTACAATCGACTTCAGGCCACTCTCAAAAAAGGAGAGTTCCAACCGCTATACCTCTTGTATGGTGAAGAGAACTTCCTCGCCGACCGAGCAAAAGACGAAATCATCGCGGCCATCGTTCCTGAGGGAATGCGCGATTTCAATCTCAATCTCTTTGATGGCAACGACTGTGATGTCGCTCGCGTCCGCGACGCGCTCGAAACGCTGCCGATGATGGCGCCGATGCGACTTGTGGTTCTCGTCAACGCTCATGAGTTGAAAGATAAAGAGTGGGATGTGCTGCAGCCTCTGATCGACAGTCCCCCAGACGGCGTTGCGTTTGTTTGCTCGGCGACGAAGATCGATAAGCGAAAGCGTTTTTGGAAACGCTTTTTAGAGGTGGGCGTTGCGCTTGAGTGCAAGCGTCCCTACGACAATCAGATTCCCGATTGGATTGGTTTTCTTGCGGATCGCCATCGCGTGAAGTTCGGCTCAGAAGCCGCGGCAGCTCTGCAGCAGGTGGTGGGTTCCAATCTTTCAGATCTTGACGGCGAGATTCGCAAGATCGCAATTTACTGCGGAGGGCAGGCCTCTAAAAATGGCACCGCAGGGGCGGTGGTGACAGCTTCAGTCGACGACGTCATGAAAGTGGCTTCGCGTGTTCGGCTTGAGAGCGTCTTTGATTTTGCCGATGCCGTTGGCCGCAACGATCGCGTTCGCGCGCTATACTGCCTGGCCAATCTCCTTGATCAGGGACAGAACGAGATCGGTATTTTGGCGCTCGTTGCTCGCCACGTGCGGATTCTGCGCGCGATTATCGACGGCCTCAAAGAGGGCCTCTCGGGCGCCAAGCTTGCGGCCCGCGCCGGTGTGTCCCCGTATTTTATCCGCGACTATGCCGAACAGGCGAAAGTCTGGTCGCCTAAGAAAATCGAGACCACGCTTGAGGCGCTCTTCGATACCGATCGCGCTTTGAAAACATCAAGTGTCGGTAGCCACATCTGGCTCGAGAATTTTATTCTTCGCGTTTGTTTATAGGTGTCGTGCCCACCGCTGTGGTCACTGCTTTCCGTGCAGGGGCACGGGGCACGAAGGTCGAGTCGAGTTCAGGCGACCCCTCGAAAGGCTGAAGTCATTTTGTCCGATAAGACGTTATGAACAGTCGCATGGCCGCGCAGACTCAACAGGTCGATCCGAATTCGATGGCTTCAAAGCGTCGAACGCCGAGGCGCTTGTTTCAGCGCCCTCTCGGGGTTTTGGTGCGTGGGCACTACATGGTGGTCGCAGCCAAGCAGCTTTCTGAGGGTGGCTTATTGTTTGAGATTCCTCGGACGTCTGAGCATCTGGATGACTTGCGTGTGGGGACAGCGTTGGCCCTATCGATTCTGCTTCCGGTTGGGGCGGGTCTCGTCCTGCGGGGGCGCGTGATCTATCACGCCGAAGAACAGTCCGACGTCATCGGTGTCGGTGTAAAATTTGACGAAATTTTGCTGAATCAACGGCGCCTGATTCGAAACTATGTTTCGAGTAAACCGGTCGGCGAATAGCGGAGCGCTCGTCTCCAAAAAGGCAAGCTGAAGACAATAAAAAACCAAAGCCGTCCCATCGGAACGGCTTTGCTTCAAAGATCTTTGATCCTTCGACGGGCGACGGTCTGATTGCTCAGGACGTCCCGATCGGAAAATGAAAGCTTACTTCGAGAGCTGTTTAGAAAGACGGCTGACTTTACGAGCCGCTGTCTTCGCGTGCACAACGCCTTTTGTCGCCGCTTTTGTCACTTTGCTCATGTACTCTTTCAGAGCGGTCTCAGCGCCTTTTTTGTCGCCAGAGGCGATAGCGGTGCGGAGCTTGCGTTCGAAAGTGCGAACGGTAGCGAGAGCATGCGTGTTGCGCTTGTTGCGTTTAACTGACTGACGAGCGCGTTTTTCTGCGGACTTATGATTTGCCAAGGGTTTACCTCCCCAATAACGTCAAAGAGTCGTAGAGGGCTATCATGTCCCAATGCGCCTTGGCAAGCGGCCAAGGTTTTTACTGGTGCGGTCGGAGGGTTCTGTTTTGCCTGAAAAATCATCATCTTCAGAGGGCCCCAAAGTGTCGGAACAGGCTGCTTCTCATGCGGCAGAGCGGCGTGCGGTAGCCGCGGCTGCCTTCGTTTTTGCGATTGGGACCTTTGCCTCTCGAATTCTGGGCCTTATCCGCGACATGATGACGGCCAAGTACTTCCCGGTCGAAGTACGAGATGCCTTTATTGTCGCTTTTCGCCTGCCGAATCTGTTTCGCCGGCTTTTGGGCGAAGGGGCGCTTTCAGTCAGCTTCATTCCGGTCTTTGTCGAGCTTTTAAGTCGTCCCCAAAGTGGGGCGACCGTCGCCGGGGCATCGGAGCAGACGACGGCTGCTGCGAAACGCCTTGTGGGGTCGATATTCACGATTTTGCTGACGGTGACCACGGTTTTGACCGCGCTCGGTGTCGTTTTTATGGAGGACATCCTTCGGCTGCTCCTGAGCGGAGAGGGCTATGCGTCGGTACCTGGAAAGTTCGAACTGACGGTGAAGCTATCGCGGATCATGTTCGGTTTTCTGATGCTGATTACGCTCTATGCGTACTTCATGGCGATTTTGAACTCATTGCGAAAGTTTGCACTGACGGCATTGGCACCGTGCTTTTTTAATCTGGCGCTGATCGCGGCCGCGTTTATCTCGCCAAACTTGGCGGCGCCAGAAGAGGTGCTCGCTTGGAGTGTGATCGTTGGCGGAGTGCTGCAGATGGGCGTTTTGCTGCCTTCGATTATCAAGGCTGGATATCTCCCGCGTTTTACCTACGTCTGGAAGGTGGATGGAGTTTGGCAGCCACTTTGGAAAATCAAAGAAGTGGGCCGGGTTTTTAAGGCGATTCTGCCGAGTCTTTTTGGGATGAGCATTTTGCAGCTGACAGCTGTGGTGAATGTCCACTTCGCGAGTCATCTTCCACAGGGAGCTCACTCTTACCTCTATCTTGCCGATCGGATTTTAGAACTGCCTCTGGCGCTGTTTGCGGTGAGTGTTGGTTCTGCGATTCTACCGACTCTTTCTGCGCAGTGGGCGCGGGGCGATCGCGATGCGATGAGTGCGACGCTTTCACATGCGATGCGTTTGATTGCCTTTGTGGCACTGCCTTCGGCGATCGGGATGTTCATTCTTTCGCAGCCGATCACCGAAGTGTTGTTCCTTGGCCGCGAGTTTAAATTTCAAGATGCGCTGGCGACGGCAGAGGTGATTCAGGTGTACGCCTTCGGCCTTTTGATTTCGGCTGGTGTGCGGATCATGGTGCAGGGATTTTACTCGGTGGGGAACACCTGGTATCCGGCATTGGTGGGTGCGATTTCTCTGGTCTCGCATATTGTTTTCGCGTGGGCGGGGACGCGCGCTTTTGGTCTAAAGGGCTTGGCGGGTGCAACGGTGGCATCGAGCCTTGTGAATCTGATTATGCTTTCGGTTGCCTATAGCCGCTGGCTGGGAACGTTGCACTGGGCGCAGCTTGGTGCGCGCATCGTGCGATTTGCGCTTTGTGGGATTCTGCTTGGCCTAGGCTGCCTTGTGTATGAGCCGATCGTGACCCACTTCGGATCGCGGTTCGTGACCCGGTCGCTCGCGCTGTTCCTGTCGATCGCGCTGGGAGGCGGTCTGTATATGGCGGCAGCAGCAGCGATGGGGCTTGAGGAGTACCGCGAGACCACGGCTCGTGTTCTTGAGAAATTTGCGCGGAAGCTGCGTTCGGTTCGCCGGGCGTAGGTTGACCGTGTCGTGACCGCCATGTTGGCGGTGACCGCCAATATCGACGTTACCGCCAATGTGGCGGTACGAGATCCTAAGTTACAGTTTTTCCTGAGCTTTGGCTTTACCCCAGTACGTTTCGCGCGCTTCAGGCGTGAGTGCCATCCAGTCTTTCAGGTCTGCGTCTGCAAACTTGCGAGCGGCTTGAAAACGCCGTTCAAAGCGGTGATTGGCGTCGCGAAGGCACTGTTCGGGATCAAGGCCCGCGTGCCGCGCAAACTGTGCAACTGAAAACAATAAATCGCCAATCTCGTGCCGGAGAGGTTGGTGACTCGGGCCGAGTTCCGGCTCCTCGAGTGGTTTGAGTGGTGCCGTGAAAGCTTTGAGCTCCGCTTCCAGCTCGCCAAACTCTTCTCGGACCTTTTCGAAAACCGACCGGGCATCCGGCCAGTCGAACTTGAGACGGGCCGTCTTTTCGCCAATCTTGGCGGCTCGAGCGAGAGCCGGAAGACCGCTTGGGAGGCCGAAATCAAAGCCCTTGGGCTTCGGCTTCTCAGTTTTCTTGATCTCCTGCCACTGTGTGAGCACCTCTTCGGCCGAATCCAGTTTGGCGCCAGCCTTGGCGCCAAATACGTGCGGGTGCCGGCGGATCATTTTTTCGCTCAAAGTTTGTACAACGTTTGCGATCGTAAACCGGCGCGTTTCGCTCGCGATTTGAGCGTGCAAGATGACCTGAAGCAGCACGTCGCCGAGTTCTTCGATCAGATTGGCATCGTCGCCCTCTTCGAAGGTTTCGATGGCTTCGACGCACTCGTACGCCTCTTCGATCAAAAAGGGTGTCA
>JAEUWE010000297.1 GCA_016791465.1 Pseudobdellovibrionaceae bacterium | reverse complement strand
ATATCTTCAAGAATCGCTGCTGCAAATCCTTGAAACACAACGACCGAGGCAAAGCCGCCGGCGATCATGATCAAACTCATCAATGTTCGACGCGAGTTCCTAAAAAGATTTCGGAATGCCAACCGTATCAACATCAGCTCTGTCCTTTGACCAATAGGCCGTCGGAAACTTCAACCACGCGGCTCGCTTTTGACAGCGCAAGAGGATCGTGACTGGCCATCACAACCGTCAATCCCATCTGCGAACGAAGCTCTGCAAGAAGATCAAGTATTTCAAGTGCCGTCTTTTTATCAAGGGCCGCGGTCGGCTCGTCTGCAATCACAAGCGCTGGCTCATGAACGATCGCACGCGCAATGGCGACGCGCTGTCGCTGCCCGCCAGAAAGCTCATCCGGTCGATGCATCATGCGCTCTGCCAAGCCCACTCGCGCCAAAGCCTGCATTGCTCGCTCTCGTCGATCGCGCACCGTCAGATGGCGCTTCAGAAGTGGATACTCCACATTTTCAACCGCCGACAGTACTGGGATAAGATTGAAATTTTGAAACACAAATCCAAGTTTGTTGGCACGCAAATGGGCGGCATCGGTATCGCTTGCGCCCATCGTTTTGACTCCCAGGACCTCAATCGTTCCCGATGTCGGAGCATCAAGACAACCCAGCAAGTTTAAAAGCGTGGTCTTACCACTCCCCGACGAACCCGCGAGCGCAAGAAATTCGCCTTGATAGACGGTCAGATCAACTCCTCGCAAAGCCGAGACAAGCTGCTGCCCCAATCGATACTCTTTTGTTACTGCCGTGACCACGGCAATCGGCGAAGCGTTAGGCAGACCTGATTTTTCAACCACGAAAAAACCCCTTTATAACAAAAACCACTCGACTTGCTCCGGCCCTTGATCCCCAAGTTGAATCCGATGCGCCTCCAAAAAACGTACCCTCGACGCCCATCTCGAGATTCCGACTACGCGGAACCATCAGGGAACTTTGAATCATGAAACTTCCGTCGTTCACAGCCGAAGCACCGAGCAATGAGAATCGGCGTCCACTGTCAAAATCCTTCGCAAACTGCAAACCGAGAAGTCCCTCGCGAAGCATTCGAAAACTTGGCTGAATGCCGCTAACGACGTCTTCAGAGTACTGAACTCCAAAGTTCCAGCCTCCGCCAAGTGGATAGTCCACACCAAAAACTCCAATCCACTGCTCGGCGGCCTCGGCTCGACTCAAACGGCCCGCTGTCAGATCGGCCAAGGTCGGCGCGACATTCATTTTACGACCGGAGAAACGAACAACCTCAGCGCGAACGACCGTATCGTCATTGGCCCACGATAGCGTCAGACCGTCGGCCTCGGTACGACTGTGTCGGCTCTTAATAAGAATAGGAGTTCCTGATGTAATTTCAAACACTGGCTGTCGATCAATATGGGAAAAATGAAAGATTGAAATATCCGCTGCACCTAATCGAGCTTGCAACTTTGCTCCCGCATCGCCCTGTGTCCCGTCAATGTTGGGACTGCCATCAACCTGAATATTTGTCGTCCCGAGACGTCCGGCGAGAGTACTTGGAAAAAAGTCAGACTGATATCCTGGTAACCAGTTTGACCGAAAGAAGGGGGCGTAGAGGGCTTGTATCGACCACGTGTCGTCGACGTACTGAAGATTGATCATCTCCATTGGTCGACGAATCTCGGCAAGCTCGCCAATCGCGGCTTCACGCAGATCTTTTGGATTGACGATATCAGCATAAAATGCGCCAAATGCTTCGCCCCAAACCACCGTTTGCGAACCGACTTTTGCCGAAAATCCACCGCTTCGAAACTGACCCGACACTTCACGCAATTCTGTCTCTTGTCCTTCTTTTTGGGCTAGGTCCCCATAACGTGTCGGGTTCGCCGCATAGGCCGCTTCAACGCGAGCTCGCGCTCCGAGTTTGAAAATCCATTGGCTCGACGGACGAGAGACCTGCTCAAACTCGAGTTGATGCCGATGCGTCGCAAGATCATTTGCGCCATTGGTGTGCATGCCAAGACCTGAACGCGTATCAAGCTTCCACTCAAGCGCCTTGCCCGATACACTCTGCCCCAGCGCGAAATCCGCAGCGGTCAAAATCAACAGAACAGCAAGAAAAGAACTGCTCCATCGCCTCACTGACCCATCGACTCCTTAGAGAACAGCGAGTCGTCGAGCTTGTCCTGCTTGTGCTGTGAGTAAGTTAACACCGACACTTTGCCTTTTGCGTAGGCGTCTTCGACTTTGAATCGAGTGACTCGCTCGCGACCCAAGACCTGAGCCATTCTATCGTAGGTTCCTCGCTTCATAATTTTTCCAGAGACAGACAAAAAGTGAGCCTGAATAGGAGCCTTTGTCTTTGCATCGATCCAATAGTCGATCGCCGCGTAGGTCGCCGACTTTGATTTCGATGTCAGACGAAGATGATAGGCCGACTTTCCTTCGATCGTCTCCTTTGCGACGATCTTCGCATCATAGTCTCCAGCGTAGTCCGTGTTTGCGATGTCACCGTTTGAAATCTCACCGGTCAGTTTTTGCTGCAAACTCACACGTGTCGGCCGCTTGATATCGGGACTAAAAAACCAGAGGTCCGATTCCAACATCAAAAGTTTACGCCCTTGTTGGCGCTCCGGAATGATCGTTTCCACCAGAGTTTTTCCAGCACCTTTGGTCATCACACGGTAGACCGTCTCGCGAACCTTTTTTCCCTTCGAAAGGTCCTCGGCTTTGACTTGGAAGACGACAGACCCACGCGGAAAACGCGCATCATCAGCCTGCTTCACCAAGGTATCGGCCGATGGCTCACCATCGGCGACAGCCCGAGCCACTCCGAAAAAGGCACCGCAGACAAATGCACTCACGACAAATGAGGTTCCGAGTAGTTTTCTCATATACAGAGCATCGCCGATGTCGATCCGTTTGAGGACCGACATCGGCTCGGTCTGGACTCTGATGAGCAAATCTTTTACAAACTGGCAAACAACATGGACCTAGGTCCTGCTTTCCTGGCGAATCATCTTTTCGCGCTGTGCGCCAACCATCCAGTAGTACAACACCGGTACGGCAAAACGACTGAGAACCGTCGCCGCAACCTCGCCAAAAATGAGACTCACCGCCAGCCCCTGAAAAATTGGATCAAAGAGCATAACCGAACTTCCAACAACCACAGCCGCTGCAGTAAGAAGCATCGGCCGGAAGCGCAAAACCCCAGCACTCACAACGGCCTCTCGAAGCGATAGCCCTTCACGCAACTGATGCTCGATAAAATCGACAAGAATAATCGAGTTCCGCACAATGATGCCCGCTCCAGCAATGAATCCAATCATCGACGTCGCAGTAAAATAAGAGCCAACAACCCAGTGCCCCGGGAGAATACCGATAAGACTGATCGGGATTGGCGCCATGATGACCAGCGGCACCGAAAAACTCTTAAACCATCCCAAAACCAAAATATAAATAAGAACCATCACAACCGCGAACGCCCCACCAAGATCGCGAAACACCTCATATGTGATAAACCATTCGCCATCCCACTTCACAACCGGTTTGGTTGTATTCCACGGCACTTCAGCCGTCTGCACGGGATATGCGATCTGCGGCTCAAGTTTTAAAATCCCATAGACCGGCGCCTCTTCAGAACCCGACAGTTCGCTCATCACATAAGAAACAGGTTTCAGATTCTTTCGATAGAGCGTCTCTGTCTCTTGAATCTGAGGTCGACCAAGAACATTCTCGACAGTCACTGCTCCCGATTCAAATGATGGAACACTGAGATCCTGAAATGGCCTATCACTTGAGCGCGCAGAACCTAAAAGCGAGAGTTCCACCGCCACGTCTTCAGGCGCCGATACGTCACTGAGTGTCGTCAACGCCGATTCAGAAAAAGCGAGACGCCCAAGCTGCATCACGTCGCTTGCTCTTGTGCCAAGACTTCCGCCAATTTTTTGATCAAACTCAAAGAAGCGACGGGGACGTCCAAGCCGCAGGGTCGTATCAAGATCAACAACACTCTTTTCGTTCGCAAAAACGTTGAAAATCTCAGCCGCTACGGCCTTACGAGTCTTTTCGTCTGGACCATAGACCTCAGCCATCATCGTCGCAAGAACGGGCGGCCCAGGCGGAATCTCAAGAACTTTTGAAATCGCGGAATGCTTCTTTGCAAACTCGGCAATAGTCGGCCTTAACGACTCGATGATTTCATGACTCGACATCTTTCGATCATGTTTTTCACTCAGCACCACCTGAAGATCCGCAAGATAATCGGCACGCCGAAGAAATGTATGCTTCACCATACCTGAGAACGAAAAGGGAGCTGGCTCTCCGGCAAATACCTGAACCGAGCGCACTTCTGGATTTTTCGCCAGTGCCTCAGCCAGTTCCGTCGTCCATCGACTGTTATCAAGAAGCGTCGTTGTTGGCGGATAGTCGATCAAGATCTGGAACTCACTCTTGTTGTCGAATGGCAACATTTTGACTTTGACCGACTTAAAGTACACCAGGCTCATTGTCGCCAAGAGCAAAATGACCGAGAACAGGCCAAATCCAAACGCTGCACGACGCTGTCCCAAGAGTCGCCGCATCACGCTCTCATAGATTCGATCGAGACGACCGATTTTTTCAGGCTGATCATCGTGCTCATCTTGGCCATGATCATGCTTCAAGAGCCTCACAGCCGCCCAAGGCGTAACAATGAATGCGACAAACAGAGATAAAATCATCGCATAGCTTGCACCGACTGGAATCGGCTTCATGTAGGGCCCCATCAAACCGCGGACGAAGGCCATCGGCAAAATTGCCGCAATCACCGTGAACGTCGCCAAGATAGTCGGATTTCCAACTTCAGAAACCGCACGGATTGTCGCTTTGACGATTCCGCCATTGTTCTTCAATTTCAAATGTCGTTCGATATTCTCAACGACCACAATTGCATCATCGACCAGAATTCCGATCGAGAAAATCAACGCAAAGAGGGTCACGCGATTCAGAGTGAATCCAAGGAAGTAGTAGATCGCAAGTGTCAGCGCGAGCGTCACTGGAATTGCCGTTGCGACAACCAACGAAGCTCTGAATCCCATGACTAGCGCGATCAGTGCCGACACCGAAAGCGTTGCAATCAAGAGATGCTCGATCAGTTCATTCGACTTATCAGAGGCCGTTGATCCATAGTCGCGCACAACCGACATCTTGATGTCACGAGGAAGACCTTTAGAAAAGGCCTCGGCCCTCTCCAAGAGCTCCCGCGCCAAGACGACAACATTCGTCCCTTTGCGTTTCGCAAAAACAATCGAGACAGCCGACTCCGGCGCGCGATTCTTCTCAACAAAGACAGAACTCCGACTGATCTCCTCGGGACCATCCATCACGACGCCGAGATCTTTGACGTAGACGACTCCGCCGCCGCGCTGACCGACTGCGATGTTGGCGACGTCATTCGCCGTCTGCAGGCGTCCACCGACCTCAACATCAAAGTTCTCCGACTTTCCCCAGGTCTTACCGGCCGGAGCCAGCGCATCACTCGCCTTGAGAGCCTGCGCCACCGACAGCAGCGATACCCCTCGACTGCGGAGCTTCTGCGGATCCACAACCACACGAACAGAACGCTTTTGTCCGCCCAAGAGCTCAACCCGTGCAAGGTCTGGCGTACTCGACAACTCTCGCGCCAGCGGTGCAACAGCACTGCGAAGTGCAAATTCGGTCTGCTCCTTTGAACTAAAGGTCAGCACCAGAAAAGGCACATCATCGATCGAGAATGAGCGCACTTCCGACGGCATCGCGCTATCCGGAAGTTCGCTCCGGATGCTCATCAGTTTATGGTGAATTTTGACCAGACTCGGCTCGATCGGTTCTCCAACCTTAAATCGGACCGTCACCAAACTTCCATGTGGTTGACTGCTTGAATACACGTACTCGACGCCATCCAATCCCCAAACGGCGCGTTCGATCGGCTCCGTCACTTTGCGCTCGACCTCTTTCGCATTATACCCGGGAGCCCCGGTGCGAATATCAATCATCGGAACTGAGATCTGCGGCTCTTCCTCTTTCGGAGTTAGATAAACCGCCATGAGGCCCAGTAGCACGCTGCCAATCGCAATCACCGGAGTGAGCTTGGAGTGAACAAAAACTTCAGCTAAGCGTCCGGCAAATCCAGTCCTCAAGTTCTTCACTTCACACCTCCGCTCACCAAACTCGGCAGCGACGCACCCCGCTTCACCCGTTCTGCTTTGACTTCAACTAAACGCAACTCGGCTTCTGACCGACCAACAATGAGGTCCGTACGACGTGAAGCCACCTCGACCATCTGCAAAGCCGAAATCGACCCATTCCGGAAAAGGGTCGACGCCACTTTGGCCTGCTCTTCGAGAAGCTCCTCGCTTGAAACCATGAGTTTCAAATTCTCTTCTAGCGCTTGAGCAGCGGCAGCCATTGCCTGTCCCTCCGCACGCTCGTTCGCCGCCATCGCATCAACTTGATAGCGCGCCGAAATCGCCCGCTCACGAGCAGTGCTCGATCGACCCGAATCGTTTGGGTCAAAAATATTCCACTGCAAATAAAGTCCAGCCGTGTATCCATTGGCACGATCCCGGTCGCCGGCCGCAAACGACTGCTCACCAAAAACTCCAACCCGAGGCAATGTCCGAGCAGCTTCCATCTGAACAACCCGCTCCATCGAACCGGCCTTTAACTGCGCCTCGCGCACTCGCGCAGATTCAGCGCTCTCCGCTTCGCGCAAATACGCCGCAACAAATTCGAGCACATTGATTTTTTCAGGAGTCCAAGCTTCGGCCCGGCGAAATCCCATTGCTTCGAGTCCTCGCCCCAGCGCCAATGTCTTTGCCCGCGTCTCCGCTAGCAAACCCACAACTCGATTGCGAAGTGTCTTCAAACCCAGAAGTCCCGAATACCCAACAGGATTGGCCTTGCTGCCAAGCTCATATTTTTTTAGCAGCTCATC
>JAEUWE010000241.1 GCA_016791465.1 Pseudobdellovibrionaceae bacterium | reverse complement strand
GGGGCTCATGAGCGTCCCAATTGGCTGAAGCCCTTTCCACGATGTTGCAAGCGCATAGACAATGAAACCCGTCGCCATAAGGCCACACGCCGCTTTTACGCTCTGCATGAGAATCCGGATTTTCATAGCCTGCGCCTAACGCAGTTCAGATGAAACATCAAACACCGAAGCGACAATGCACCAAAAAAACAAAGCGCCTATCGAAACCGACAGGCGCTTGCTTCTCTAACTCGTACTTCCGTAGCGATTAGATATTGATGTTGGCGCTAAGACCAACGTTCGTCAGCTCCGAACGAAGATCGAGCGGAACAAACTGAACGTTTGGATACAGGTAAACATCGCGAGTGACCGAGATGCCAAGGCCAACCGACTGTGTGTAGACATTGCGGATCACGTTTCCAAACGGTTCGGTACGAGCGTGCTCGTAGATCCAAGG
The DNA here is from genome assembly GCA_016791465.1 of Pseudobdellovibrionaceae bacterium. GTDB lineage: Bacteria > Bdellovibrionota > Bdellovibrionia > Bdellovibrionales > JAMPXM01. The sequence goes on along the minus strand of JAEUWE010000241.1, from coordinate 1,836 downwards.
ACGGAAAACTGTTCGGAGGTTGAGCTTATCGCTGATGACGTACTCAGCGAATGGGTAGAACGCAAACGAGTAGTCCGACTGTTCGCTCTTCACAGCGTCATCGTTTTTATCGAATGTGTTGTAACCAACATCGAAAGCCATGCCGACAGAGAAGTTTGAACCACCGAAGTCATAGATCGCTGTTTGCGAGAAGCCAATGCTCGATTGATAACCAAGTTCACGATAGAACTCGTCTGTATAGACGCCAACGCTCACCGCTGACACGTTTTGGATTCCAGCGGCTTGATAAACCGTCTGGTAGGTTAAGCTTGGGTTCGAAACCGTTGTGCGATCGCGAAGACTTTTCTTGTCGTCGCCATGGAAGGGTTTGCGTGAAGTCACGCCAACATCAAGCGCCAGCGACTGAAGAGCACTCATTTTGTACTTCACGCCGAGCGAACCTGACATTGCAGGAACAGTCGGAGTGGCTGTGCCAGACGAGATGTTTGGACGTGTGTCAGACGCTGGACTGTTGACCGTACCACCGTTGTAACCAAGGGCGGCCGAGAAGCTGAACTTGCTCTTCGCGCCAGTTTCAGCACGGAGCTTGCGGTTCGTGATCACTTCATCAACGTCCTGCTCTCCTTCTTTCTTAACGGGAGCGTCTTTTGCGGTGACGTTCTCAAGTGTTGTGGTCGTCTCGTTCGCCTGTTCTGACTGCGCCTGAGCGGCTGCCGCCATACCAGTAACAACGAGTGCTGCAAGCATAGTGGCCGCACGTGCTGTGATGAGCTGCTGTTTCATGAATCAGATCCCCCCTCTTTGGTGATCAACCTTTGATCTCGTACATTTAAAATCCAAACTTAAATCCAAATCGAACAATGGTCGCCTGAACATCGCAGAGCTAGAGCAACCATCGTGCCGAGCCGTTTTTCATTTCCTGCTCTGTTTTTGCGCACTTTCTCCGTGCAAAAAGTCACTTTGACACCGGGACTCATAGACACCGTGTGAACGGCAAAAACTAACGAAAGTCATATAGGCCTAGCGAAATCTTGTAAAACTCAAAAGCGCAGAAGCTTCTGCGCTGCGATAAATTTCACGACGAGTTGGTGTCAGATGTTCACTAGTTTGAATGAGACAAGTAGACCTGTATCAGGACATGCTAAACCATCCACCGCCGAAATACTTCCCAATCGAACGAGGTCTCTATGAGGTCGCGCCGGGCTTAAAGCCGCTCGGCACGCGTTTTGGCGACTTTGACAATGGCCCTTTGGACTCATTGGTATTTCAGTTCGACCAGGATTTTCCAGCAAAGCGCCAGGAAAAGCTCAAAGCTCGCTCCGAAAATCTAAGCAAGTACCATGGCTTGGAGTCCCTCCCGGTCGGCGATGTCAGTGCTGTCGTTAAGACGATTATCGATCGTCTGACAATCGAATGGCCGAACTCTTTTTCATGGGATCCTGCGGGCCGCATTCTTCACTGTCATCTGACCGGAGAAGACCTCGAGTTTAGCCCTTTGGGAGAGCTACTCAAGGTCCATGGGTGCTCCGTTCAGCCGCCCTATTTGAATGCTTTTGATGCTCTGGCCTGTCAGATTCCTGAAGACTGCGCACTGCTCATGGGCGGTGATGGGCTCGGAAAGATCGCAATGCTCCACGTCTGCTCGCCCAGCCATTGGGCTCCAGAGAAGAAGCTCGGGCTCGGCTTTTTGGATCTGCACGAGCCCGTACCCCACTTTGAACGAATCACAAAGGCTCTCCCAGCGATCATTGATGCGATGGTAAACAAGGGACCGTTTGTAAGATTTGTTTGGAGCTTTGTAACTGACACTCGGTTGAACCATCATCCACAGCCGCC
>JAEUWE010000239.1 GCA_016791465.1 Pseudobdellovibrionaceae bacterium | reverse complement strand
TGTCCATAATCTCGCCATCGGCACTTGTGGAAACGATCGCGCTCGCACGGTACCGCGGAAGAAGGTAGACAAGGCCGAGTTCATCGCCGTGCCAATGTGCATAGACCATCTGCGAGCCATCTTTTAGACAGCGCTTCAGATCGTCGGACTCATGAATCTCGACTTTCCAGGTGGCAAGAAGAGTGCGGTATAAGAGGAAGGCCGCGTAAGGCGCGACCTTCCGAAGAAGGGGTTTTAGATTCACAGAATCGCTTTAAATTCCTGAGTGAGCGCCGGCACAACCTCAAAGAGATCGCCAACGATTCCGTACGTCGCCTTCTGGAAAATCGGTGCATTGGCGTCTTTATTGATTGCCACGATGACTTTCGAACCGCTCATACCGGCCAAATGTTGAATTGCTCCAGAGATTCCGACCGCGATGTAGAGGCTCGGTGCGACAGTTTTTCCTGTCTGCCCGACCTGGATCGTATGCGGAACCCAACCGGCATCAACAACGGCACGCGAAGCACCAACAGTGGCGCCACAGACATCTGCGAGGTCGTTCAAGAGCTTAAAGTTCGCAGCCTCTTTCAGGCCCCGTCCTCCGGCCACTATAATATTGGCTTCGGTCAGATCGAGCTTCTCTGAGGTGCCCTTTACTACGGCCTTAACCAGAGTTCCGAGACCGCCAGTTGTCGGCGCGGGGAGTTCTTTCAGCGCGACGGCAGACGCGGTACCGGCATCGCCGACGGGAAGCTGGTTGGCGCGCATCAAAATAATCTTTGGTCCCGAGGTCGTGAACGAAACACCTGCCGTACATTTTCCAGAGAAGAGAGGACGGCGTGCGGTGACGTCACCTTTTAGCGAAAGCTCTGTGCAATCGCCAACGACGGCAGTGTCGAGCTTTGCGGCCACTCGTGGGAAAAGGTCGCGCGCCATCATCGTTGATGAAGCCAAGACAACGTCGGCGCCGGAGTCTTTGATGGCCTGAGCAACAGTGGTCGCAAAAATTTCGGGGTTGTATTGATCAAAGCCAGCGTTGTCGCCGACGAGCGCTTCGGAAACACCCCAAGCGCCGAGCTGTTGGGCTGTGGTCTTTGCGCCAGTACCGAGCAAAACTGCGGTGGCGTGAAGGCCGGCACTGCGGGCGGCCGATAAGAGCTCAAGTGCACCTTTTTTGAGTTGTCCGTGAGAGAATTCTGCAAAAATTAAAACTTTAGACATGTGAACCTCAATTCAGAAAAGATCAGAGGACTTTCGCCTCAGAGCGGAGAAGTTGAGCCAGTGTTTTCGCCTGCGCACTAAAGTCGCCATCGAGCATTTTGACCGGAGGCTTTTCGGCGGGAAGCTGGTACGCGACATGCTTTACGCGGGTCGCGGTCGCAGTGACGCCGAGTCCGTCAAGCGTGAGTTCTTTGATTGGCTTTTTCTTGGCTTTCATGATGCCGGGGAGGCTGGCGTAACGAGGCATGTTGAGGCCCTTGTTGGCCGCAATCAACATCGGCTTTTTCAGTTCAAGAATTTCCTTTGTTCCGCCCTCAGTCTCGCGCTCCACGGTTGCAGAATCGGCGAGCTCAATTTTTGAAACGACAGTTGCGTGCGGAATGTTGAGGAACTCGGCGACCATCTGCCCAACAGAAGCGGCATTGTCATCGATGGCGAGTTTGCCAGTTAAAACCATTCCATACTCACCTTCAGCTTTAATTGCCGCCGCAAGGGCCCGTGCAGTGGAGATGGAATCAAGGTCGTCAGCGGCATCGATTGCAATGGCGTCGTCGGCACCCATGGCCATAGCGGTACGTAGTGTCTCGACGATACGGGTTTTGGGTCCAACCGACAGCACGGTGACATTCGTGGCCTTGCCGGCCTCGCGAGTTTTGATCGCTTCCTCGACAGCAAACTCATCGTACGGGTTCATGACCCACTTCACGCCAGCGAAGTCGACGCCAGACCCATCGGGTTTCAATTTAATCTTGGTTTCGGTGTCAGGCACCTGTTTGATGCACACGAAAATCTTCATGACGGCCTCCGCTTTCTAATCGGCTTTCCATTTAGTCACGTTCTGTAGTGTAAGCGCTCTTTTGTGCTCTGCGTTTACGAGAGAAACTCGAATGGATTCTGGCCGTTATGTCAGAAAAAAATTGCGGAGGCAAAGTCCTAACTTCACGGATTTCGGTTGGACAGCCCGCGCCAATAGGCGTACCTATAGTCATATTGATAGAAAACTGAGAATGCTCAGCCCATGCCGAGGGGCGATTCGTTCAACTACGCGATAATCTTGAGAAAAGATTGGCCGTTTGCGAAAGAATGACCGCGGCGGGGACGGGCTTTTTCGGGCTAGCACGGAAAGGAACGTTCAATCGTGAAGTACATTACTTCCGCAATTGGCCGCAAACAGTTGATGGCGGTCACAGGCTTGGCCTGGAGTCTTTTTGTTTTGTCCCACATGGCGGCGAACCTGCTCATTTTGTTCGATGCTGAAGCTTACAACAAATACAGCCACGCCCTGATCTCAAATCCCGCGATTTACCTCGCCGAAGCGGGACTTTTATTGACGATCCTTGCTCACATCGTGAACGGGATTCGCCTTACGATCGAAAATCGATCTGCGCGTCCACAGAAATACGCGATGCCAACGAATGGCGAAAAGGCGGCGCGTTTTCAGTCGAAGTGGATGGTTTATCACGGAACCCTACTCGCTATTTTTCTTGTTTGGCACTTGCTGACCTTTAAGTTCGGCACTGTCTACATGGTGACTTACAACGGCGTCGAAATGCGCGACTTGCATCGTCTGGTTCTCGAAGTTTTCCAGAATCCGACTTATGTCGCAGGATATTTGCTTTGCATGGTGGCAGTGGGCTTTCACCTAAGCCACGGTTTTTACTCTGCCTTTGCGTCGCTGGGACTTTCGCATCCGCGCTATATGTCGCTGATGAATAAGTTTGGCTATCTCTATGCAATCATCATCGCTGCGGGATTTATTTCGCAACCGATCTACGTTTATTTCATCGCAGGACGGTAAGGAGCCACCATGTCTATCAAACTTGATTCAAAAATCCCGTCAGGCCCGCTAGAAGAGAAATGGTCGAAACATAAATTCGATATGAAGCTGGTGAACCCAGCGAATAAGCGCAAGCACACGTTGATTGTTGTCGGCACCGGCCTCGCTGGCGCGTCGGCATCAGCAACGCTTGCCGAGCTTGGCTACAAAGTAAAAACGTTCTGCATTCACGAGTCACCCCGTCGTGCACACTCGATTGCCGCCCAGGGCGGTATCAACGCTGCAAAAAACTACCAGAACGACGGCGATTCTGTTTATCGCCTGTTCTACGACACCATCAAGGGCGGCGACTTCCGTGCTCGCGAGGGCAATGTCTATCGTCTCGCCGAGATTTCACCGAACATCATCGATCAGTGCGTTGCTCAGGGCGTACCGTTTGCTCGTGAGTACGGAGGAGCTTTGGCGAATCGCTCATTCGGTGGTTCGCAGGTTTCGCGTACGTTCTACGCTCGCGGTCAAACCGGACAACAGCTCTTGATTGGCGCTTACCAGGCGATGATGCGCCAGGTGGGTCTTGGCACGGTTGAGTTGCACTATCGTCGTGAAATGTTGGACCTTGTTGTTGTCGATGGTCAGGCGCGCGGGATTATCGTGCGCAATTTGACAACTGGCGAACTTGAATCTCACTCGGCTGACGCGGTGATCTTGGCGACCGGTGGATACGGAAACGTATTTTACTTCTCGACGAATGCGAAAATGTCGAATGTGACAGCTTCGTGGCGTGCGCACAAACAGGGTGCAGCATTTGGCAACCCGTGCTTCACGCAGATTCACCCCACGTGCATTCCGTACTCTGGTGATCACCAATCCAAACTGACATTGATGTCAGAATCTCTGCGAAATGATGGACGCTGCTGGGTCCCGAAACAAAAAGGCGACAAACGCCCACCAGAACAAATCCCCGATGAAGATCGTGATTACTATCTTGAGCGTGTGTATCCAAGCTTCGGCAACCTTGCTCCACGCGACGTTTCTTCGCGTCAGGCGAAGTATCGCGTCGATGAGGGGCGCGGTGTTGGTCCCTCGGGTGTTGCGGTTTACCTCGACTTCCGCGATGCGATTAACCGTGTAGGAAAAGCGGGTATCGAGCAGCGGTACGACAACCTGTTCGACATGTACGCAAAGATCACGGGCGACGATCCATACAAGGTGCCGATGCGGATTTACCCGGCGGTGCATTACACAATGGGCGGTCTGTGGGTCGACTACAATTTGATGTCCACAATTCCAGGATTGCATGTCTTGGGCGAGGCGAATTTCTCAGATCACGGAGCGAATCGTCTCGGCGCTTCGGCGTTGATGCAAGGCTTGGCGGATGGATACTTTGTTATTCCGTACACAATCGGCCACTACCTTGCGGGAACATCGATTCCGAAAGTGGATGCCAATCATGACGCCTTCAAGGCTGCAAAAGCGGCGGCGCAAGCGCGAATCGATGCTTTGTTTGCGGTAAAGGGCGGCAAGACGGTTGACGATATTCATCGGCAACTCGGCAACATCATGTGGGAAAAGGTCGGCATGGCTCGCAATAAGGCCGGCTTGCAGACGGCGGTTGGCGAGATTCAAAAACTGCGTGAAGAATTCTGGCAGAATGTCCGCGTTTCTGGCGAAGCCAACAACCTCAATCCTGAACTTGAGAAGGCTGGCCGTTTGGCAGACTTCCTTGAGCTCGGCGAGTTGATGGCAACAGACGCACTTGAGCGCAACGAATCGTGTGGAGGGCACTTCCGCGAGGAGTTCCAAACTCCGGATAACGAAGCTCAACGCGACGACGAAAACTACTGTCATGTATCGGCTTGGGAGTACACGGGTGACTCGAGCCTTAAAGGGAAGAAAAGTTGGCAGCTCCACAAAGAGTCGCTCACTTTTGAACGCATCAAGCTTGCAACCCGTAGCTACAAGTAAGAGGAGCCGAACATGGGTGGAACAAACGGAAAAAAGCTCAATCTTAAACTCAAAGTTTGGCGCCAGAAGAATTCGAAAGACGCCGGTCATTTTGAAGAGTACGACGCCAAAGATATTTCGACGGATTGCTCGTTCCTCGAGATGCTCGACATCGTGAACAACAAGCTGATTGTCGAAGGCAAGGATCCTATTGCGTTCGACCACGACTGCCGCGAAGGAATTTGTGGATCGTGCGGAATGACGATCAACGGCAATCCTCACGGTGCTGATCGCGGTACGACGGCATGTCAGCTCCACATGCGACGTTTTAATGACGGTGAAACCATCGTTATTGAACCGTTCCGTGCAAAAGCCTTTCCGGTTTTGAAGGACCTGACGGTTGATCGTTCAGCATTTGATAAGATTATTCAGTCAGGTGGATTTGTATCGGTGAATACCGGCAGCGCGCCTGATGCAAATGCTCAGCTTGTACCGAAAGAGAAAGCGGATCTCGCGTTTCACGCCGCCACTTGTATTGGCTGTGGTGCGTGCGTAGCGGCATGTGCGAATTCGTCGGCGATGCTCTTCACTTCGGCGAAGATTTCGCATCTTGGTCTGCTTCCACAGGGCGAGCCTGAGAGGGATCGTCGTGTTCTGAAGATGATGGAGACGATGGAGGAAGCTGGCTTTGGCAATTGCTCGAACACGGGCGCTTGCTCGCTGGCTTGTCCGAAAGACATCAAGTTTGAGAACATCGCGAACCTCAATGCTGAGTTTTTGCGCGCCTCAATCCGTTCACGCGACTGACGATCGTCGGTGTCAGACTGACCAGTCTTTGACTAGAATCTAAGCTTGGTCTGATTTTGTGACACCACTCTCCGAAAGCTTAAAGCAGCGCGAAAGGCTCCGAAATAGGGGCCTTTTTTCGTATTCCCACAGACTTTTCCACACCCCAGACCTTAAGACAGAATATGTCAGAATTTATGACGCCCCACCCTATTTGAATCGAGATTTTCAACCTGATGACCGCTTTATTGCGATCTCACGGCCCCCCCTGTTTATACGTCGCAACAAATTAACCAGACCCTCACACTTGAGAGTCACAGAAAGTGCGACGAACAACTCGAAATCTCATCACTTGTCCACAGCTCGAAGAAACACCCCAAGGTTCACCGAAACTATTCCGATAGGACGGTACTGTGAAAAGCAAGGCACTGCCGACGCGAGTTGGGGACATACTGAAGGAGCTTGGTTTTAGGAAAGATGCGCCTGAGTCGACAGGGCATGCACTGATTCTGAATCTCATTCGGCAGGCCTACGGAGAAGCGGCAGCGCAGTCAGCGGCTCGGGAACTTCTCATGTTGCGCAATCGGTCCACTTTGAAAACGAGCACCGAGTTTAATGAATCATCTGTTATTTCACATTCTTCAGAGCCAGTTCAGTTGAGTTTGTTTGATCGTAAGCTTGGCTAATCCAGTCTAGAATAGGTCCGCCTAGCCCAAAACACGAGCAACTGCGACTTCTCCTCTTGGTACCATTTTGGAACCAACGATCAAGGAGGATCGCAATGAAGAAGTCGCACGTGCGGCTCGTCGCTAGGATGGCGGCACTCGCACTCATTCTCAGTTTTTCATCATGGTCACAGTCAGAACAGAATGCCGTTCCGGGCGAGTACGTTGTGCAGATGTCACAGCCGGAATTTCAAGTTCGTGGCTTTGAAGTGATTGAAGCGATTCACTCCGATCTCTTTCTTGTTCGGGACACCTTGGGGCGACCCAGTGGCGCCGCGATTGCGAGACTGAAAGAGGAACATGGGGTTCAAATTGCGGATCCGAATTTGATCTATCGGACGAGCGCCGTTCCAAACGATCCCGACTATTCGGCGCTTTGGGGCCTGAAGAACAACGGTGAAGCGGACTCTGCTGGACAGAAGGGACTGTCGGGAGTGGACGTTGGCGCGGAGCGAGCCTGGGATTTTTCGACGGGATCGCGCTCTGTTCTTGTTGCGGTGATCGACACGGGTATCGACTTCTCACATCCTGATCTTGCACCCCAAGCGTGGACAAACGACAAGGAGCTGAACGGAAAACCTGGTGTGGATGACGACGGGAACGGCCTTGTTGATGACATCAACGGCTACAACTTTGCGAACAGCAAAGGTGACTCAACCGACGACAATGGACACGGTTCGCACTGTGCAGGAACTATCGGCGCAAAAGGCAACGACGGCAAAGGCCTAGTCGGAGTGAACTGGGATGTTCGCATGATGGCCGTCAAATTTCTCGATAAAAACGGAAGTGGAACACTCGCGAACGCCGTGAAATCGATCGACTATGCGCGAACCATGGGCGCCAATATCATGAGTAACTCATGGGGCGGTGGTAGCTATTCCGCCGTCCTTGAAAATGCGATCAAAGAGGCCAGCAAAGCGGGCATTCTATTCACGGCCGCGGCCGGAAATGACGCCAATGATAACGACGCCAGAGCATCATATCCAGCCAGCTACAATGTCGACAATATCATCTCGGTCGCCGCGATCGACAACCGCGGCCAGCTCGCGAACTTTTCAAACTATGGCGCCAAAACGGTCCATGTTGCAGCTCCTGGTGTGAATATCGTGTCGACAGTACCGGGTGGTGGATACTCCTCTTACTCTGGCACCTCGATGGCGACGCCACATGTAACCGGAATTGCAGCGTTGATGCTCGCACGAAACCCGTCTTTGTCATACGCCGACATCAAGGCGACCATGATGAAGCAGTCTCGCCCGCTCTACACTCTACACGGACGTGTTGCCTCCGGTGGAGTTGCAGATGCTTACTATGCAATGTCCGGTGACACGCCACCGTCTGATCCGAACGATCCAACGACACTTTCAAATATGTTCGCCTACCAACTGGCGACAGCTCATCCATACAAAGAAAACACTAAAATAGAAGAGACGATCCATGTTCCGGGTGCGACAAAAATGGCGATT
>JAEUWE010000238.1 GCA_016791465.1 Pseudobdellovibrionaceae bacterium | reverse complement strand
CCACGCGAGAGTCAGTACCTGCCCGTCAATGCCTCGGCCACAGCCTGGGTGGTCGGTTGCGAGACGACGCTCGCTGGCCGTTTCTGTGTCAATGCCCGCGTTTTTGATTCTTACGACACAAGCCCCGCGATTTTCTACGATGCCCTGATGGGAATTCAAGAAAGCTCAGAACTCATAGCCGAGATTCGCGATCAGGATCTTGCGTGGCCAGTGGACCGCACCTTTATTACCCGGGGGTACAAGACGTGCGGTTGTGGTGACAATCACTATGGACTTGATCTGGCAGCAGCCAGCGGCACGCCAGTTCGCTCGGTCGCGGACGGTGTCGTTCGCAACACCGGCACCTTCTCGGGCTGGGGGCGGGCCGTCGTCGTCGAACACGAACTCCCCAGCGGCAGCCAGTACATCAGCCTCTATGCTCACCTTTCGAAATTCAAAAAAGGCCTCAAAGTCGGCGACAACATCCGTCGCGGTGACATTGTCGCACTGAGCGGCAACTCAGGAACCTCGTTCGGCCCTCACCTCCACCTTGAAATTCGCGCTCTCATCGAAGGCAAAGAGCCGCTCAAGCGAGCACGGAGCAAAGCGGAGAAGCCGCTCGACCCGCTTCGCGTACTCAATGTGTTCAACGTTCTCGTTGAGCCAATCGACAACATTCCAATGCCTTAAGAACCAATCCACCTGAGCATGGGGTGCTGCAAAATCAAGCATCCCATTATTTTTCACTCAGTACCTTGCAATACACGGTACTGCCTGATAGACAGTATTGGAACCAACCCGAGGACACAACGAAAAATGAATCCGCAATTCCATAAAGGTGTGATCGAGATGTGCGTGCTGTCGCTTGTCTCAGCTCGCGATCGCTATGGCTATGAGTTGGTGGAGGCGATTTCGAAAGAACTGCCGATCTCTGAAGGCACCATCTACCCTATTCTTCGACGCCTGACCCAAGAGGGCTATTTTGAAACCTACCTTCAAGAGTCAACTGAGGGGCCGCCACGCAAATACTACCGAATGACAAGAAAGGGTCGGAACTTCACGGAGTCCACGGCAAAGGAGTGGACTCAGTTCGCAAAGAGTGTCGACCGGCTTTTAAATCAGAAGAACGAAAAGTGAGAAGGCTCACAGAGAGCACAACCAGAGGACGCCTGATGAAACAATTTATGCAAAACCTCGAACAGCACCTGCAGTCGCTCCCAGAGCACGAGCGAAAAGACATCTTGCGCGACTACGAAGAGATGCTCCTCGACGCCGTTCGAGCTGGAAAGTCAGAGAATGAAGCCATCAAGGCACTTGGCGATCCAAAGCAGATAGCGAAAGCGCTGACCGCCGAATCGCTCGTTGCCAAAATCTCTAACGAAAAATCGACAACCGGCGAATCTCCTCGCCCAATCGAGAAGGCCAAAGATATCGGTCGCGCACTCCTCGCAGTTGCGGCACTCGCGCCCTTTAATTTGATTTTCGTTTTTGGCCCCTTTATGGCGATTGTCGGCTGCCTAATCGCCGGATGGGCTGTGAGCCTTGGACTACTCGCCGCGGCTGTTGGCATTCTGGGCGCGGCGCTCGTCGAGTCCGTCGCAACCGGAGTGTCGTTCTGGGCAGGCCTCTCCGGCGCACTTCTTGGCGGCGGCGGAGCATTTCTCTGCCTCAGCGGCGTCATGGTTATGACATGGTTCACGGTCATCTTTGGAAAACTCACCGTTCAGTATCTGCGCTGGAATATTCGACTCGTTTCACCTGAAAGCAAAATCTAAAAAGGAATGCAACGTGCGCTACTTTAAACTCTCGGTTATTTTCTTCGTGATCG
>JAEUWE010000225.1 GCA_016791465.1 Pseudobdellovibrionaceae bacterium | reverse complement strand
GGACACCTTAAATCTCTCCAGTTTGTGAAGGCTTTTCCCGACTGTCAGTTCGGGAAACGCCAGACGACGGGTCTGAATTTATTCCAACCATTTGAAATCAAATGGCTTTTGACCTTTCGCCACGCGGCCCGAAGCTTGCGTTATAGGGCCATATGGATCGAACGCCCTGGAACGAAGAATGGTCAGAATCAGTCGCCCGAGTTGGCAAACTCATTTCAAGTTTGTTTGCCTGTGAGGTGCGTTTTCAATCGGTCGAAGCCTTTCTTGAACAGGCCCGAACAGAAGAGCTGTATCTTGAACAAGATCTGGTGTTCTTTCATTCTCGTCTCTTCACACCACCCGATCACCTGCGATCGAAACAGCCAGGGACAATTGCCTTTCCCCTCCGAGTCCGTCGTCACGGCGCCAACTCAACTGATGTGTCTTTGGTTGGCGTCGCTACGATCGAACGCTTGGCCGCAACCGACGATCAGCGGCTGACCGAGGTTGGCGAGTTTCTAAAACTCGCGGTCGAAGCAAAGCTCGACGCTTTTGAGCGATTGCTCGTCATCGAGCAGCGCGAAGCCGAACTCGTTAAAGAACAAACGGAGCGCGAGAGCAGTAAGGTGATTCAACTTTTTCCGCGCGCTCTCCAGAATCTCACACTTCCGGCAGTGACTGCGCCGGTACACACAGTTCCCGACTCAGAGTCCAACAGCGGCGTACTTGAAAGACCGCTACTGTTACAGACATTGCCGCAGGCCTCGAGTGAAGACAGCCCTGTTGCCGTCGATCGTGTCGCTGTCGACCTCTTCAACAAGACAGACTTGTGGTTCTTCGTGAATATCGAAGACCTTCACTCTGACGCTTTCGTATCAGTTCAGTCGATCAAAGAACTTGGTCGGATGTGTATCTTTATACGCGATCTCGCCGTTCTCTCTACGGACCGGCAGATTCGAATTGCCGAAGCCTTTAATCACGAAGCGATGGGTGCCGACGGACCGCGCCTCATTGCCGCCACCAATGAATCGCTCTCGGAGCTGGTCGCTTCGGGACGAGTTCTTGAACACTTTGCCAGGATTTTTAGAACAGTCGAAATCAAGGCCGGTCCAAGCGCAGGCTCTGTGCCATCTGTCGTCTCATTTATTGTTGATTCAATTGAAGGAAAATCACCGCGATCAAAACTCATTCCCCTCTGGGGCCACCGACCACCGAACGATGATCGGCCTCCCACCTTTCATTGAGTGCGCTCTGTCATTGCCGAAGCATGAAAATGGTGCCACCATTTTCTCATGCTCAATCAAACTTCGACAGCCCAGACTAACGTCGTGACACCTGAACTCCGCCACGAATTCGAAGGATTCGTAGGCTCACTGCTCGGTGCCGGCTCATATGAAATTCACCCCTTGGCTGGCGACGCTTCTGCACGCCGCTATTTTCGCGTCGTGGCTCACGATGACTCTTGGGTCTTGATGCTGTGGGAGCCATTTGAAGACAACGGTCAGTATCCCTTCTTGAGCGTTCGGCAACACTTCGAAAAACACGGCGTACAGGTTCCGAAGGTTGTCGGCATGCGGCCCGACAAAGGCTTCGTCCTCCTCGAAGATCTTGGCGACCTCACATTGGAGCGCAAATTCTGGGAGAACCAAACCCAAGACTTGAGTATTCCATATTACAAGCAAGCCATCGACGAACTCATTAAGATCCACTACTTGGCCAGCGCCGATCGCTCACCATGCACCGCCTTTAATGTCGAATTCGACACGGCGAAACTCCTTTGGGAGATGAATTATGGTCGCGAGCATCTTTTGACCGGTCTTTGTCGGATAAAACTCAGCGACAGCGTCAACACCGAGCTCACGAAGAACTTCACGTCGATCTGTGAGCGTCTCCACGCTGAGCCAAAGTTCATCGCCCATCGCGACTACCACTCGCGAAATGTCATGATCAAGCTTGGGCGTGTACGTGTTATCGACTTCCAAGATGCACGCATGGGCGCCATTCAATATGATCTCGTCAGCCTGTTGCGCGACTCCTACGTCAACATGACAGACGATATGCAAGAGCTCCTGCTGAACTACTATCTTGACGGGCGAAAGCGGCTTGCGCCGTCTCTGCCAACGCCTTCGCGCGACAGCTTCAATCATGTTTTCGAACTTCAAACTGTACAGCGATGTTTCAAAGCGTGTGGGAGCTTTGCGAGCTTCAATATGCTCCGACAGGACACGCGCTATCTCAAGTACCTTGCTCCGACCCTCAAAACCGTCAAGCGCAGTCTCGCTCGCTTCCCCGAGTATCGGACCTTTTATTCGGTCCTTGAAGACCACGGTGTGTTTGATCAGAACTTTGAGAGCACATAATGATTCACGCGATGCTGCTTGCTGCGGGTCTTGGAACGCGGCTCCGGCCCGTGACCGACAGCCTGCCTAAACCAGCCGTACCGTTCCTCAACGTGCCTCTATTGAACTGGAGCGTTGAACTTTTACGCGACGGCGAGATCGCAAAGTGGACCATCAACACGCATCATCTGCACGACACTCTACTGCCGCTCATTCAAAGAACGGGTCAGGCTATCAAAAATGAGTTCGCGATTTCGCACGAACAGAATCAGCCGCTCGGCAGCGGTGGCGGAGTCCGAACTGCTTTTGAGCGCGGCCACTTTCGAGGTGCACAGACGATTCTCATCGCCAACGCCGACGAAGTTATTCTACCGATCAGAAAAAACCTGATCGCACGCTTTCTTGAAAGCCACCGGCAGTCTGGTGCGATTGTGACACTGCTGACGATGGATCACCCCGATGCCGGCACAAAGTTTGGTGCCGTTTGGACTGACGCGAATGGCGCCGTTCACGGCTTCGGCCGCGATGGCACTCTCTTTTCAAGGGCCCCGTACCCAAAACACTACGTCGGAGTTATCGCCATCGACGCGAGTGTTCTCGAGAAAATGCCGACAGGCGAAAGCAACCTTCTTTACGACACCCTACAAAACGAGATTCGCTCAGGCGCGAGCGTTCGAGTTTTTAACGAGCCGCTCGTTTGGTTTGAGACCGGCAACGTTGCGGACTATCTCTCCGCAACGCGAGAGATCCTTCACTTGCTTTCACCCACACAGGCGAATAGTCCGCTATCACACGCGCGAGCACAGGCGCTTCGCGTTCTCGGTGCGTGGCATCCCGGCGAAGTTGGATTTTGGGAGCACGAAGCAGGTGCCCGAGCGCTCTACTCCAAGCTTCAAGACGGATCGCTCCCATTCACGGAGCTGATGAGTGTGCTTGCAAAAGAAAAAGCCTTTGCCGTTTACGGCGATAACACCTTGGCAAAGGCTCCTTTGATCAATGCGGTTTCGCTACCCGACTCTGTCGTATCGAAGAAAACCGAAAATACGATCAGTCTTTAAGAAAGTCGTTCTTCTCGTCGCGCGCTTTGTAACGACGCGTGACCATCTCGAAAATATTGTCGCCCGAAACGCCGATCGTATCGTCGCCAAACTTTTTTGTTAGACCCGAAATTTTGTTCTTATTGCGCGCGTTGCGGTTACGCGCGTCGCGGTCCCATCCGTACATATCGGCCGATCCACCTGCTCCGCCAGCAACGTCAGATGCCGTCGAGCGACCGCCACCACCACCGGCACCATCGAGCTGCTTCATCTGCGCAAACTTACTCGCGTAGTCTTTTGCAAACTTACCGCTTGCAGCAAGAGCCGCATCAGCCTCAGCTGCTGTCATTCCCATGGCCATAAGATCTTCTTTTGAACCGTTGCCGCCGCCGTTGCTCATATCGAACTTGCGACCATTCGGTGTTGTCATCGTCTTGCCATCTGGAGATATCGTTACACCGGCTCGAGTCAGTTGATTTTTCAAATCTTGAAGGCCTTTCGTGATTGCAGTCGAACCTGCCGGCAATCGGCCCCCAGTACCATTCGCGCCCGGCTGTCCCGTCAGCGGATCAATTTCCGAACCGCCGTCCA
>JAEUWE010000174.1 GCA_016791465.1 Pseudobdellovibrionaceae bacterium | reverse complement strand
CCTGAAAAAACGCGCATAAAGCAAAGATACACGGCCTCGCGCCGTGGACAAAGCCCCAGGGTGTTGCTACATAGCGTTATGGCGCGAAGTATCTGGCGAACGCTCGTCGTTCGCTCTCGAAGAATCAAAGCCGTACTTTTTCGGGTCGCCCTGTGCTGGGCGATTGGCGCCATCCTCATTTTGATCGATCAGATCGGGACTCACGACCTTCGATTCAAGCTCCGCGGTCCCCGACCTCAGAGTCTGGATTCACGCATTGTCCTCGTCGATATCAACGAACGCGACTGGCTGAACCTCAACCCAGAAAGCCGCAACATCCTGCGTCCCCTCAAAGAGGTCAGCGTTGGCGGCGATTCAGTCTTCTGGAAAACCGCGATTTGGGAACGACTGCTCTCGCGCATCCTCGCCGACCTTCCTGTCGCAGTCGGCGTGACACTTCATTTTGGCGAAAACATCAGGACCGGGCCAATTGGACCCGCCACAGGTGCTCTTTTCGCCGATCCTCGCATCGTTTGGGGGGCCGATCTTGATAGCGGTGGCCGAGCACTCATTCCCCTTTTTGCGAACACTTATAACCGCAACGTGGCCGTTCGTTCACTTCGCACCGATGACGATGGCACCCTCCGACGCTACTCCCATTCCCTCGTGCAACTCCCACATCTTGGTGTGCGCCTCGCACAGCTCGCTCAAGAGTTCGAGAAGCCACGCGCACAAAGTGTCGGAGAGATGCGACCGGTTGAAATCGACAACGATTTTTCTGCCGGCGACCGCCCTTCTGAAATCAACTTCATGGGAGGAGCTCATTCGTTTCCAACCGTTTCGATCAAAGACCTGCTCGATGGCCGCGTTCCACCTGAAGCATTTCACGGCAAGATCGTGATCATCGGCACGATCTCGGACACCATCGAGCCGTTCTCAACTCCGCTCGGAAGAATGAGCCGTGCCGAGGTGATCGCCAATATCACCGACAACCATTTGAGCGACCGCATCCCTCGCCGAACACCACTTTGGGTGTCGTTGATCTTCACAATGTTTCTGGTCGCCTTTACTGTCGTCTTCATCTTGAGCTATCCACAGCAGGTTGTGATCGTGGGTCTGTCGGTTGTCGCTCTATCTTGGCTGTCGATGTCGGCCTGGGTTTTCGACAGTTTCTCACTTTGGATTCCAGCTGTCGGACCCATCGCGCAAATTGCAGCCACATACATCGTCTTCTTGAGCCACCAAGTGGCAACAAACGAAGAGCGAACATGGCGCCTCGAGCAAGATCGAAAGGCCAGCGAAGAGCTGGAGCAGCTCAAAACAAACTTCGTCTCGATGATGAGCCACGATCTCAAGACGCCAATCGCGAAAATTCAGGCCATTTGCGATCGCCTTCTTTCCCGCCCTACAAACTCCGGAGAAAACGATGGGCTGACCGAGGACCTAAAAAATCTACGACGCTCCTCGGATGACCTCCATCGTTATATCCAAAGCATTCTCCAGGTCACAAAAATTGAGGCTCGCGACTTTTCGATCCAAAAGGAACCTCTCGATCTCAACGATGCCATTGAGCGCGTCGCACTACGACTCAGCCCCCTCGCGCAGGAAAAGGGCCTGAAGCTTGATGTCAAACTTGAGCCTTTATTCTCAATCGAAGCCGATCCAACGCTTCTTGATGAAATGATCCTCAACCTGATCGAGAACGCCATTAAATATACCCCCCCCGGAGGCAGGGTCGCCGTGTCATCGACCGAAACGGAGGACCGCGTCGTCCTCACTGTCTCCGACAACGGCCCCGGAATTCCGTCTGAAGACCAAGACGCCATTTGGAACAAGTTCACCCGTGGACGCTCCGCTCATAGTTCTGCAAGCGGCTCTGGCCTTGGGCTATACCTTGTGAAATACTTCGTCGAACTTCATGGCGGTAGTGTGTTTTTAAGTTCGGCCCCTGGCCAAGGAACGACAATTGGGTTCCGACTGCCGGTATAAGCAAACGCCAGAATGAACACTAGAATAACGAGAGGATGAACACATGAAAAAAGAACTTCGTGCACTGATCGTTGATGACGAGGCCGAGCTTCGCAAATCTGTTCTCACGATCCTCCGAACCTCGATTCCTGATTTCGAATTTGAAGTTGAAGAAGCCTGCAACGGCGCTGAAGCGGTTCAAAAGTTCAAGGCCGGTGATTGGGATTTGGTATTAATGGACGTCCGCATGCCCGAGCTAAACGGCATCGAAGCGCTCAAGCAAATCAAAGAGCACGACCCAAAGACGTTTGTCGTTCTGATGACCGCTCACTCTAACCTGCAAGACGCCGTTGCCGCGATCAAAGAAGGCGCGTACGACTATCTTGAAAAACCCGTTCAGCCGAGCAAACTGATCGAAATCGTGACTCGAGCCAATGAAGCCCGCGATATGGTATCGCGCCTCGCCCTCTCCAATCCGATTTTTGACGACGATATCGATAGCGAATTCGTCGGCACCTCAAAAAAAATGCGCGATGTCTTCGACCTCATTCATAGACTGTGCAAAGTCGATACGACGGTTCTGATCCGTGGCGAAAACGGAACCGGCAAAGAGCTTGTCGCCCGCGCTATTCACTTCAATTCACCTCGCAAGTCGGGAGCGATGGTTTCGGTCAACTGTGGAGCGATTCCAGAAGCATTGATCGAAAGCGAATTTTTTGGCCACGAAAAAGGCGCCTTTACTGGTGCCCACGAACGAAAAATCGGCAAATTCCAACTCGCCAATAACGGCACGATCTTCTTGGACGAAGTCGCTGAGCTGAGACCCGAAATGCAAGTCCGCTTGCTTCGAGTCCTCCAAGAACGCAAGTTCACTCCAGTCGGATCAAACCGCGAGCTTCGCACCGACGCGCGCATCATTGCAGCGACCAATCGCAATCTCGAAAAGATGATCGACGACGGAACTTTCCGCGAAGATCTCTTCTATCGACTTAACGTCATGCCGATTTTCTTGCCGCCGCTTCGCGATCGCATCGATGATTTGCCGGAGCTTGCGCAGTACTTCATGAAACGATTTGCCCGCGCCCACAGTCGCGCCATCACTTCGATTTCGGATGAAGCCATGGACGTTCTAAAAAAGTATCGCTGGCCGGGAAATATTCGAGAGCTTGAGAACGTCATCGAACGCTCATTTATCGTTGAAAACTCCGATCGCATCACAGTGCAATCGCTGCCAGAAGCGCTGATTACCAAAGCCAAAGAGCAAATGCAGCCACTCCAGGCCGCCAACATCGCCGCAGGCGGCGCTCTCAACTACGAATCGTTTAAAGAGCAGGCCGAAAAGGAGTTCATCATTTCAGCCCTGCGAGCCAACAAGGGAAGAATCAACAAAACGGTGGCAGAGGCCAACATTCCAAAGAATACTTTGCTACGGAAAATAAAACGCTACGAGATCAACGTCGACGAGTACAAAGACTAGGACTGACTAGCGCCAAATCTTTTCTGGAATCGATGGCGCGGTCGCGTCTTCGCGGCCGAGATTTCCAAGATTCCAGTTGTCCTCGACCAATCGTAAAAGACTGTAAAGGTTGAGTGTCTCGCTATACGTGCCCGGCTTTACATCTGGGCCAACGATACTGGTGTAGATCTGATTTTTAAGACGAAGCCCGCTTTCATCAAACGTGGAAATGAGAATCGTATTCGTCATGAACTGCTGATCATTCAAATAACCCGCAAACTTCTTCCGATACCACTTGTCTGCATACGCAACACTGGTGTCGTGCCCATCATTTTTCATATTCGGCACGTAAAAGACGTAGTGCGGAAGATCACCGTTCGCCGCATCCTGATCAAACTGCTTGGCATTGACGATCAGGTCACAGCGCGCCGAATTCTTTTGAATTCCAACATACGAAATAAATGGATTATGCTTGCGAACGTAATCGCCACTGCGGTCCCCAGTGTAGCAGTTTCCTGGGTAGTCTTCGGCATAGACTCGCCAGCTTAAACCTTTCGCTTCGAGTAAATCGGCAATATTGCTGACGTTGAGATCGGTCGTCATATCGCCCAAAACTCGATGTGTCGCCCCCGATGTTAGCGCGATATAATTTGCCTGCGATGGATGCGTAATCGCTCGGAAGTCAGTAAAGTTGGCGCCCTTTTGTGCGAGCTCTTTGAAGAATGGCTCCGAAATGACCGACGAATAGTTTTCGTTCTCAAAAATGACAAAAATAGCGCGATCAAAGTGCCGCCCCGATTTTGGTGCGGCCCCAGACAACGACGAAACAACCATGACCATCGCGCTGACCATGGCCATCACATAGAACTTAAACCAACGCATCTCGCCCCCCCCAGGACCGTTCTCTGCCCATAAAAGCATCAGATCAAAATGAAGTCGACCGCATTCGCCTTTATTGAATTGTTTGGTAACGATTTAAAGCCAGTTGCTCAACCCGGGTCGTCCTGCCGCTCCCCCAAGTTATATCCAGTGAAACCGGTGCATTCGACTTCAATCCAAGATGAATGCGCGGATCAGAATACGCGAGAAATCCAGATTTACCGGCGGTCCCCCAGCGATAGTAAACGGAATTTCCCTGAGTGAACTTAAACACAGCCCCCGCCTGCTCACTCGCCGGAACCTTCAGCTGTAGACCAACCCAATGCCGCTCTTTCACAGGCGTTTGATTGACGAGAAACTTCGAAGCCTCACCCTGCGTGGTAACAACCAGATCGAGGTCCCCGTCATTGTCGTAATCAATCGCCGCTACAGCACGGCCATCCCAAAAATCAATCGCAGGCTCGGTCAATGAACGGTTCTCATATTGCTCGGTCAGAGCATTTCGCATAAAAAGACAATCCCGCTGATTTCCCGAAAAACTCTGATTCAGATTGATCACGTCAAATGGTGAAGCTCCCGTTTGACTCACCCACTCTGGTGGAATCGTCTTCGTCTGTGCCAACTTGAAAAAGTTTGTATCACGCACGGGAGTCACCACGGCATCCGCTGGTTGCTCCGTCGTTGTCTCGATCTTCTTTCTGGTGATCATGCCATTCGCGACGTACAAATCCGTCTCACCATCCAAATCAAAGTCACCAAAGTAGGCTCCCCACGACCAACCGCAGTTATCGGATGCCCTATGATTCTCATAACTCCGAAGTCGCCGCTCTTCGGGTGAATACTCCCAAAGAAAGTTTCCGCGCTGGGTAAAGCTCTCCGCGTAAGCGTTGGTGATAAACACCGAGGGGAACTGTGACTTCCAAAATCCAAACGAAACCGTCATTCCGCTGCGACCATCCGGATGAGCGAGACTCTCGGTAACGTCTACAAACTTCCCACTATCGATTCGGTAATAGCGGTCCTGTCCCCAATCATTGCCAACAACCAGTTCCATCTTTCCGTCAGTATCAAGGTCGGCAAAACCAGCATCCCAGGTCCAGTCGGCCTGTTCCGAAAACACACCGGCGGGCACACGGGCAAATCGGTCGTTTCCAAGGTTTCGGTAAAGAGTATTCTCACCACCATTTGTCGGAGCAATCCAACGATCCGGAGCAAAGTCTGAATAGTGCTCGCCAACATTAAAGAGGTTCAATTTAGAACTGAAAAATCGCATGACATAAAGATCCAATCGGCCATCACCGTCATAGTCATACGGAACCGCCGCGATCGAGTTCGCACAATCTGTAAGGCCAGAGTTTGCCGTCGCATCTTTAAATGACGTGCCCATATTTTTATAAAGGCGACTGCACCCAGGACCTGCAATAAACACATCCGGACGCCCATCACCGTTGAAATCAAAAACGTTGGCTGATTGCGGAATAAGGTCGGTTGGAATATCAGCGATTCCCCACTCCTCTGCTTTATCAACAAAACCATTGCCGGCTTTATTGATAAAGAGCGCATTTTTTGAATCACGAGATCGACCGTTTACAACCAGAATATCCATCCAACCATCATCGTTGAAATCCGCAATCGCAACTCCGGGGGCGACGTACTGAATACGCAACTTCGCCTGCAAGCGCGGATCAACGATTGGGTCTTGATGTGTAAATCGAAAGCCCAATAAATCACCTCGCTCGGCGAACAGATTTTGAGGTGTCGTATCGCGCGAATCTCGTGAATGAATATGAAAAATGGGATCGGCCGATAGTCGCTCTTGCTCAGCAAGGTAGACCGGCAATGCCAGCGCGATCGAAGCCATTGATCCGGCATAGAATCCAAGCACTTGTCGGCGTCGCTCCAATCGAGGCTCCAGTGCTTGTCGCATGAAGGGTATAAGCGCCGTTGCTAAAAAAAGTCCGTAGAAGTTTCCATAGGGTCGGCTATTGAATCGAAAGTAGGCATCGACACTTGCAACGACACAAACGAATAGGGCCTGATGCCAGAACTTACGGGGGACCGTTGCTGGATCTGTAATCATGTGAAATGTGAAAAGAATAAAAGTAGGCCCAAGCATGGGATACAGAAGCATTTGAAACGGCACGCCGGACAACTCGCTTCGCACAAATGCGAAAAATAAGAAAAGAGCAATCCAAAGAACTGAGACACGCCAGGTCTTTGCATACACCGAGACAAACGTTCCAATGATGAAAAAGACAATGGAAGCCCCAACATGACTGCCAAACAGACTTGGAATTCCAGTCATACGATCCGAAGCAAAAACCAGCATCACCACGACGCCAAAATTGGCCGGATTAAAAACATGTCGGCCGTCGATTCGAATCAAAGCTTTCGACAAAATGGCGAACACCAGCGCCGTCAGGTAGACCCAAAGGTGGGGGGAATCAATGAGGATCGACGTCGCAAAAGGAATAACCAGAGATGTCGGCGAAAATCTCCACCCCTTAAACCAAATGCGACCAACGATCGCATCGAGCGCAACCCCAATCACCAAAAGTAAAAGGACAGTCAGGTGCGTTCGCTCAAAGCCATAAAGTTCCCTCGCGGTCACCGCATAACTACCCAGCACCGCGGCCTGTAGGGCTTTGGGGCCGTTTAATGACTGACGAAAATAGTTCAAATTTTCCTCAATCGGCTAACTGCCGAAGTACTGATGCCGCTAAAATTCCGGTCATACACTCATGGGTGCCAATCGGACACTTTCGCGCACCATGTTTGCCACAGGGACGACACTTCAAAACAGACTCAGGTTGAATCACCTTCGCATTCAAAGCCCACGGACGGTAACCGAAATCGAGAACGGTCGGACCAAAAACTCCAACGACCCGAGTTCCGACCATCGCCGCGATGTGCATTGCGCCCGAATCATTGGTCACAGCGAAGCGAGCACCTGCTATTGTTCGCGCGGTCTGCATGAGGTCCATTTCACCAGCGTGATTCTCTATGTTCCCGACTAAAGTTAACTTTCGTATATGCGCTGCAACAGTCTGACAAATATCGCGTTCCTCAGGCGTACCAACAAGTTTGATTGCATAACCACGCTCCAGCATGGCGGCCCCGACCTCTGCAAACCCGCTTGGAGTCCACCGCTTCGTCGCCCACACACTGCCGGGAGCCAAAACGACTGTGTCGGTGCGAATAAGATCAGAGAATAGATCAAGCTGCATCGACGCCCAATCAGGAACCGGCATCAACTCACCCGTTGCCGTACGACCACCAGATGCGCCTTGTTGTTTAGAAAAATCAGCAAGACGCGAACGCCACAGTGACGTCGACCATAGATCCGATTCATTTTCGAGAAGGGCCAACTGCCGCAGCGCTTCGGGCAGATGCATTGGGCGCGGACGCGACTCCGTATAGGCAAGCTGAGAAAGCAGACCGCCACTGTATCCAACCGTCGACACGCCATCGACACGAAGTCTCAGTGCCATAACTTTTGACCGCGGCGACTCATGAGGAGAAATCAAGAGGCGAACTCCCGCGAGCTTTTTTCTTGCAGAATGATAGCTTTCCGCCTGGCCCTTTTCGACCTCAATAACTTCTTTAAAAAGTCCAAGGCCTAAAAAGAAAGAACCCAACCCTCGGCGACAAACCAATGTCAGGTCGTGCCCCTCAGCGCGAAGCGCCCGAGCCAGTGGAATCGACAGAAGTGTATCGCCCAGGAAGGCGGTTTGTAGAATGGCTATCACTCAAAAGAGCGTACACGGCGTTGACCATCTCGGTCCAATCGATTTGGTCATAACACATGGTCTCTTTTGCAGCTTCTTTTGGACAATGACGCTTCCAACACGGCGAACAGGTCGCCTTTGTTTGAATTGCGATACCGCGACCATAAAGATCAATCTCGTGCGCACAACTCGGTCCAAACCACGCAACCACCGGCAGTCCCATTGCGATCGCCATGTGCATGCCAAGACTGTCGCCGCTGACGACGACATCACAGGATGCCACACTCACCAGACCATCGCGAAGACCACTTTCTGTCGGAGATTCGATGATTGCCTTTCCCGTTCTCTTAAATACACCGCAAGTGATTTCAAAGTTTCGCGCCGTATCCTCTCGTCCGCCCAAGAGAACGATACTGACTCCCATCGACTCAGCCAAAAGCCGCGAGATCAACTCGATATGCCCCGCGACCGAGAGCTTCTTCGCCGGCAGCGTTGCCGCACAGCCAGTATTGATGCCGATAATCGCTCGACTCCCCTTGCCCCATTCCGAACGCCGTAAACTCACCTGCTTCTGCTCTTCTGCCGCCAGATGCAGGCTATAGGGGTCACGCTGCCAGGGCCCGAGATTCAATGCTTCGTGAATCAACTGTGTCTCGGTCTTTCGATTCACATGAAACTTCACGTGATCAGAGAGTCCAATTTTCCACAACTCTTGCGCCTCGGGGTTAACCGGAACGATTGCGCCACTCTCTTCGGCCTTAAAACCCAAAACCAGATCCGCGGAGGTCGACGCTAGGATACCAGAGGCGCGTAGACTCTTATCAACGACCAATGCCACATCAAAACTCATCGCACGAAGCTCGAGGAGACCGTCGTGATCATTGACGACAACGCGATCAACGAGCGGATGGCCTGCAAGTAACCGATCCGCCGGGCGATCTGTCACCCAGGTGATGTGTGACTGCGGATACCGCCGCCGTATCGCTGGAAGCAGCGCCGTCGAGCGCACAACGGCTCCGAGTGCTCCCAAGTGAATCAACAAGACACGTGTGCCAACCGGCTCTTTTTTTTCGCAGGCAGCTGTGCACTCTTCGCTTCGCCCGCACGGCTTATAACCATTGAAGTACCGGCAATCGACTTGAGGAACCGAGTGAGCGTCAGACATGGATCTAGTATAGGCTGCTTCTGAGGACGGCCGGAATCGGACCTAGATCCAGTTCCGTTACTTGAGGCTGCTGAGCGAACCGACAATCGTGCCCAGCTTAATTTTAGACTCCATTCGAACCATGAGTTTGCGATCATCGTCCGTGAGCCAGAAAAGATTATTCCCGATATCCTTTTTTTCGCCGTTCTTCTCAGCTGATGGTTTAAGGACAACCGTATTCAACTCTCCAACCGAAGTCTTAAGCTTCTCTCGTCTCACGACTTCCATCGTGATGAGCAGAACCTCTCCCTCATGTGCCATGTGAAACTTGAGCTTCTTCCCGGGAGTTAACTTAAATATTCGCAGATACCAGAGTGCTGAAAAGATATTCTGTGAGAAAGCCGGAATCTCCCAATCCTCTTTTTTCTCTTCAACACCGCTATCCTTCGTGATCTTTTTATCCCAAAAAAACATCCGACCCTTTTGCCAATCGTGAAGTGCTCGCGCATCGCGAAGAAGCTTCGATTCCTTCACGTCAAGGGTATAACTGAACGGGTTGAGCGTCTCGTAGTCGACAAACGTCTCGGCCACATCATCGACTTTATAAAACATCTCAAAAACTGAAACCGTCTTTGCAAATGAGCGAAAACGATAGGCGCGACGGCCATTCACCTCAACAAATGGGAGTGTCTGAATGATCAACTCGCCCGCATCGACACCAAAGTAGGAAATATCAAGTATGACCTCTTCGCCGACCTTGAACGGGTCGATGGCAGGTCGACGCCCAATCATTCCTTCGTCGTCTTCAATACGTGGTTCACGCAATACGGGACCGACTGGAGCCGCCACTTGCTTACCCTTTTTCTTTCCCTTTGTCGGCGGCACAGGCGTGGGAGTGGGCACCGGTGTCGGCACCACAACTGGAGTCGCCTCGGCCCCGCTCGCCACGGGTGTCGGCGCCGGCGTCGGCTCCGGTGGTGGCAATTCCTTCACCTTGATCGCAGAGTCGAATTCTTTATTCTGAAGAACTTTGTCTGCGTCTTGAAACTGAAGGAAACGACTCGCGCAACCAATCAGCGCGAGCGCAACAAACGCGCAGCCGAAAAACTTTGGCGTAAGCTTTCGAACCTTCAAGCAAATCTCTTCCATCGACGGTGAATCCACATCCATTGCTCAGGGTGCTGACGAATGATTTCTTCAATCTTATCCGTGTACACCTGGGTCATGGCAGCGATGTTTTCATCTCGACTGGCCTTTGGGCCAAGATCACGCCATGGTATTGGCTCATCAAACACAATCACCCAGTGCCCCAATCGATCGCGATAATTGTAGGACGGAACGACTGGCGCACCGGTCCTCTCCGCCATGAGTGCCAATCCCATCGCAGTGCCGGTCTCCACACCAAAAAATGTCGTTTTGCACCCAATTGGTGGGCCCATAAACTGATCGAGCACAAAGGCCACAATTCGATTGGCCTTGAGCGCACGCAAAATTTCAAACGACGACTTTTCAGGAGCAATGAACTTCGTGCCATGTTTGGCACGCAGACCAAACCAAAAATCGTTGAGCCATTTCGCTTTAAAAAGTTTCGAGATCAACGAGATCGACCACCCCTTTTGCGAAAGCGCCGCCACCGCCAGGTCGCCGTTGCCAAGGTGAAGCGACAGCATCAGGACACCTTTTTTCGCTTCGAGCGATTTCGTAATGTTCTCTTCACCTTTAAAAGAAAAAAGGGTTTCCAGATCGCGCTGGCGCATAATCGGGAATAACATAAACTCAACAAGCGTTCGCCCCATATGACGGAGCGATGCTCTCGCAACACGGACCTGCTCGGCGCGCGACCACTCGGGGAATGCCAACGCGACATTGTCGACAGCGACTTTCCTTCGAATACGCAAAATATCGATCCAGAGAATCCCCAACAGCGAACCCAGGGGCCAAATGAGGCCCCTTACGACATCGCGAAGGACAAGGCGAAAGAGCTCACGGATTCCCGACATTGAGGACTTTCTCGATACGGACATAAAGACGCTCCAACTCAACCTGATCAGACTCCCGAGCTGGCCGAACTTCAAGTGTTGAACTCAAAAGCAAAACGGCCGAAGCCGGCCAAAGGCGGCTCAACTTCACAAAATCTTTCTCAGTCGTCGCCACCCAATCGGCCTTTGCCTCCTGAGCCGTGCGCAGAATCGCCTCAACCTCAGACGGCGTGTAATCGTGATGATCAGAGTAACCAATACGCTCCACCACGCATTCGCGCCCCACAATCGCCTCAACTCCAGAAAAGAAATCCGAAGGCTTCGCGATCCCAGCCACCAAAACCCCGCGTCCAGATGGCACCGAGGGAAGCCGAGCCTCCTGCACCCACCGCAGAATCGGAATGGTTTCGCCGACCTCGCGCCGGACACAGGACTCAATTTCTCGCAACGCCTCTTCACTGACCTCGGATGTCTTTGTCAAAAAGACGGCCGATGCACGTCGAAGAGCCTTCCAAGGCTCTCGTCGACGGCCCCAGGGAAGCGGAGCCATTTGCCAATGAGGTGCACTCGCATCAATCAACACGATATCAAAATCCCGAGCGAGCCATCGATGTTGAAATCCATCGTCGAGCAAAATTAAGCGCACACCCTCGCTCGCCACAAGATCTTGCGCCGCCCGCACGCGCTTTGCGCCAACCTGCACTGGCACAGCCAACCGCGCTGCAAGCCAAGTCGCCTCGTCGCCAAAAAGTGATGGCGCATTCTCAGCTCCCGGCTGAACGCGCATCGACTCACGACTCTTTCGTCCATAGCCGCGCGAAACGATGCCCAATCGCCGGCCGCGACCAAGGCGCTCGGCCAAGACCGCAGTGATCGGTGTTTTTCCCGTGCCTCCGGCGGACAAATTGCCAATCGAGACAACGACCGCACCGCAGTCATCGGATACAAAAAGACCGCGATCAAAAAAAAGATTTCGAAGCGCCACAACGGCCGCATAAATAAAGGACAGTGGGACCAAGATCGGCGAAAGCAAAAGCCGCATCATCCCGACCAGCCGCCTTGATTCAAATATGGCGCAAGCGCAGTCGCCACACGTTCTGTTGCGCCCTGACTTCCAAGGCGCGCCTTTAGCTCTTTTAGCTCAACCGTCTTCGCGCGGCGCGCTTCATCGTCGACAAACTTCTCAAGCTCCGTCGCCATACCTGCAGCAGACGCCTCTTCTTGAAAAAGCTCGCGCGCCACTTCGCGATCCATCACCAAATTCACCATGCCAAAAAAACGAGTGTGCTTGACCAGTCGTTTGGCAAACCACGCGGTGATGGCACTCATCCGATACATGATCACCATCGGCTTTTCCAAAAGTCCCACCATCAGCGTCGCCGTTCCCGAGGCGACCAGCAAAAAATCGCAAACACCGATCATTTCAAATGGTTCCGATTTGATGATCTGAATTGGCGTCGAGATCTCGGAGGCTTCCTTCTGCAGTCGCTCTCTTTCGATCGTCGGCGCACACAGCAGCACAGCACGCACCTTCGGATATCGACGAGTCAACAGCTCAGCTGCCGCCAACTGCTCTTGCAAATGATTCTTCAATTCACTTTCGCGACTACCTGGCATCAGACCCAACACCAGTTCATCTTTTTTCAAGCCAAACCGCTGGCGCGAAAGCTCAACATCCTTTGAAAGATGATCCAGCTCATCGAGCAGCGGATGCCCAACGAAAGCCGACTTTACACCATGTTCGCGATAGAACGTTTCTTCGAACGGAAAAAGAACCAACATCTCGTCGACAACTTTTTTTATCAGCTTCACTCGTCCGCGACGCCAGGCCCAAACTTGTGGCGAGATATAATACACGACCTTGATGCCGCGCTTTTTTAAATCCTTCGCCAAACGCAGATTGAAATCGGGATAGTCGAGCAGAAGTGCGACATCAGGCTTCGCTCGATCGCACTCTTCAAGAAGTGAATGATAAACACGGCGAATCAGTGGGAAGTGACGGATCACCTCCATGAGACCAACAACTGCCATCTCCTCTGAACGCCCAAGGCAACGAAAACCCAGGCTCTCCATCGAGCGACTGCCAATTCCAAACGTCTCAACCGTTCGGCCTTCGCGCTGCCAATGCTCAATCAGTCGCTGAGCGTAAAGGCTAGAAGACGCTTCACCAGCGACGATCAAGACTCTCGACATGGCATCTATATCCCGTGAAGTCGTTCAGCGATCGCAACCTGAATGGCACTTGCCAACCGCATCGCCTCAAGACCATCAGCTCCCGAAACGGCGACCTCGCGGTCGCCTTGGCAGGCGCGCAAGAACGCGACAGTCTCATCAAAGAGTGCATCGCCCTTTTCCAAGCTCCAGTGCTCAAGCTCAAGCGGCAACTGCTTTGGATCTGTCACTGTCGACAAATCCAATGGCCAGTCGCCGCCGGTTTTAGTCGTCAGATTGACATCACCGGATCCAAAATCGATCGAGAGATACTGATTCTGTTGAAACACTCGGAACTTTCTCGTCGCCGATTGCGATACACGGCTCGCTGTGACGTTTGCAATCGTTCCGTTCTCAAACTCAAGTCGCGCATTCGCGATATCGACAAGTTTAGTGAGAACCGGAGTTCCGACCGCCGAGATGCTCTTCACTTTTGATTTCACGAGCGACAAAATCACGTCGAGGTCATGAATCATCAAATCCAAAACCACATCGACATCCACGCCTCGCGGCTTAAACGGCGCCAAGCGATGACATTCAATAAACAGCGGCTTCAAAAGTTTTTCACGAGCCGATATCAAAGCTGGATTGAAACGCTCGACGTGACCAACTTGTAAAACAAGACCCTTCTCATGAGCAATTCGGACAAGCTCTTCGCCTTCTGCAAGCGTCGAGGTCATTGGCTTTTCAACATTCACATGGGAGCCAGCCAGCAAGAACTTCTTCGCAAGTTCGTAGTGAGCCTTGGTGCTCGCGGCAATTGTCACCGCATCCACTTTTCCAACCAAGTCGTCGATTGATTGAAACGCTTTGGTCTTCAACTCGTCTGCAACCACCTTCGCTCGCGCCGAATCCATATCAGCAACACCAAGAAATTCGATTCCCGGAAGTGCCGCCGTCTCAGCAATCTTTGCATACTTCTGCGCATGGAAGCGCCCAAGATATCCAACGCCGACAACAGCGCAGCGAAGCGGCTTCATATTGCGAGTCCCCGTGTTGAGTTCGTCGCGAAATTCAAAAAGTCGGTCAGCGCCTGACAAGGGCTGCATTCTTCGCGAATACGGTTCAAAGCGTCCTCAACCGTCAAACCACCTTTCGTGATGATTCTAACGGCGCGATTGATCGACTCGACTTCCTCTTTACTGTAGCCAGCCCGCTCCATTCCAATTTTGTTCGACGCACGCATCACCGCGTACTTTCCCTGCGCAATCGTGAACGGCAAAATATCCTTGTTCACCGCCGCATCACCGGCGATGTAAGCGTGCTTGCCGACCTTAACGAACTGATTGAACGCGCAAATGCCGCCAACCTTCACATGATCTTCAAACGTCACATGTCCCGCAAGCTGCGTCGTATTGGCAATCACCACGTGATCC
>JAEUWE010000061.1 GCA_016791465.1 Pseudobdellovibrionaceae bacterium | reverse complement strand
TCGCCACGCTTATTCCATTTCAGTACGCGCTGAAAGAGTGAGTGGAAATAGAAATTGGGATTGATGCCAAGAGACAATCCATGCTCGAGAGTGTCGATTCGCCAGATGTTCATCGCGTTGTCGACAGCCTGTATGCCCTTGCGCAGCGTCTTCCAAACCTCTCCATGGTGACTGCGGATTTTAAAGCCGCGATACTGCAGCTTTCGAAACCCGAGTTTCATGTCGAGAAAATGGACTTTCTTAAAGAGATCGGACTCGTTGCCGACCGTGTCGACTTCGCTCATCACTTCGCTTAAAAAAGGATACTTGTCGATCAGCGCCAGGATCTCGTTGACCTGGTGGAGAAAGTGCTCCTTTTTGGATGGAAAACGAACATTGTCGAAGAAGTTGGACTCTTTTCGGAACGACGGAGAAAGAGTAAAGTTCCATCGTGGATACTCTTTCTTGAATTTCATGAAGCCGTCGTAGAGCCCAAGGACCACATCTTCTTCAGTGAGGTTGTCGAGTCCCGGGACTTTCTCGGCCTCGTCGGCCGTTGCGCGTGAGAGCGAAAACTTGAGTCGAATAAATCCGACATTGTACTGTGTGTACAAGGTTTTCGCCATTGAGTAGGCGGCGTCGACATGGGCTTCGCGATCGACCATCAAAAGCTTTGGAAGCATGAGAATGCTGAGGTAGCGGCTGAAGCGTTCGTCGTCCTTAAGCTTCAGTAGTCGGTCGACGTCGGCCATGGAGCGAATCGGCAGCGCACCTGGGCCATAAATCTCAACGATTTTTTTCTCATAGATCGCTCGATTGGGGCCGTCGAGGAGTTTCTTGAGTCGTGGATAGATAAACTCGGCCGAAAGCGCCCCCGTTAGATGCGTGTGTTCGTCGCGATAGGTGAGAGGAAATCGGCGAAAAAATTCGAACAGTGCACTTGAGACGCTGTGGCTGAGGAGAGTTTCGATGCCGATCTGATCAGTATGAAAGGCGGAGATGAGTCCACGGAATTCGTGAATCTGTCGCGAAAGGTAGTTATCTTTACGAATGGCTTCCGCGTTGATCATCAGCTCGAGGGTGTCGTTGAGTGTGATACCATTGGTTTCGGAGATGATCTCAATAAAGGCTTGGGTGAGGCTCTCGATTTTTGGGTCGACCGATACTTGATTTGGCATGAGTAGAGCTTGGCACCAAGTGCTGCGATCAGCAAGTACTGGCGCTAGGAAAACTCGTGTTGATCACCAGGAAATTGTGAGGTGAACCGAGTTTTTCTTCTCGATGGTGTCATGGCTGACGTCGACTTGAGTCCGATTGTCGAGAGGTCGTGCAAGCTTGAGTTTGCTGCCGCCGCTTGCGACTTCGCATGATAGAGCGGTGTCACCTTGAAATCCCACGGTTAACTCGTTGGCCTTGGTCAGCTGTAACCGGGTCGGACGATAGGATTTGAGCGAAAACAGGTCGCGAAAATCCGAAGGGTTTGGCGAAGGTGGAAACGCGGGGCTTTCGGACTCGCTTGCGGGGCCACGACCGGAGCCGCTGTCGTTGGGTTCAGAGTGTTGATCATCGCCAGATGATGGCCACTCAGATTCGATTTCCTCAAATTTTAAAAAGCGATTGAGTCGGTGGTTCACGCCCGCAACAAACTGGTTTTCGTACTCGGTGAGGTATGGGCGAAGTTCGCGTTCAGCCCACTGCGTGCCGGTGCCTTCGATCGATGTGGCATGAGCCGGTGCCTGGAGACTTGCGTAGCGTTGCCCATCCAGCTGCTCATAGGCTCGAGGGCGAGTCGGTGCAGACTCGCGTATATCGGTTGGAGCGTGTGCTGGCAAAACGCCAGCCTCGATGACGCCGGTGTCGCGGTAGTTGCGTTTCACGGGTTCAGGTAGAAATCGACGAAGTTGAGCGCCGGGCACGGAAAAGTTTTGATAGCTCAACATCAGTAGGAGCATCGTTGCAAGAATTGAGAGCGGCGCCCCATGGCGCGTGAATCGCGAGCCCATGCCATCATACTAGCACTGGCGCTCTGGAAAGTCCGTAGACCGGTATTTGATGTCTCGAATTGGGGCGTTTACATGTCGCAGATTGGGCTGATTGCTTTCTCTTGAATGACTTTACCCTGTTTGAAATTATAGACGAACTTGTGATCCCATGTTGTGCACCAGATGGCTTTATTTTTATCGATGCCCGTTCCCTGCGGGTCGCTCGTATTTGGGAGATCGGAGATTTTAAAGAGGCAGGTTTCAAACTCAACAGATGAGTTGCGTGCCGACGGTGACGGCGTACCTTCCTGAAGGCCAGTGTTTGAAATAAGATCAGCGAAGAAGACAGTGCCGTGCGGCGGGGGAGCGTCGAAGTACCACGTGGCATTCTCGGCGTCGAGATCGGCGCTATCCTTGTTCCATCGATAGAGGTCGAAGCGTCCATAGCCGTCAAAGGCTGTGAGTAGCGGATCGGCCTGATCAGAGTCGACGATGGGTGTCTTGTACTTGATGGGCTTATAGTCACCAAAGTTTTTATGTGCATGCGTGAATGAGTATTCGATGTTGCCGTCGGACTTGAGAGTGCTTCCGAACATACAACCTTGAATGTATTGGACGAGGCCATATCGTTCGATAGCAGATGGTTTGCTGAACTCAAGAACGAACCGAATATCGGACATGTAATTGGCGTACTGGGCCGGCTCATCGGGCAGTAGGACTTTAATTTTTCTATCGATCAGTTTTGCGGATTTGAGATCGCAGGTATCAGTTGCCTGGCAGTTTTTCTGTTTCGGCATAGTCACGGTTCGACGCGAGACTTCTTTGATTGATCCTGGAGTTTGGGCAGAAGCGGTTCCGGCAATAGCGAAGGAAAGGAGTAGTGCAATCATAAGTCCTCCAAGGGCTCTTCTCATTGGAGATGGATCGCTGGTTTTTGTCTACCGCTTCTTGTGATGACGCCATCGTCACCGGCGTCTGACTTATGACGAAAGTCTGGCTTACTCTTCGGAGTTGAGGAGTTTTCGGAACGAGGAGCCCTGGCCATGTGTTTCAAGGACAGTCACTTGGATGGCCGTTGCTGAGGTGGGCAGCGCGGCACTGCCAAGAAGATGTTCTGCAAATACCCGCGCAAGCTCTTCGGTCGTCGCGTTGACGATCTCGAGGTATAGCACTTCGCTTTCGGGAAACTGATAGTGGCGAGAGTCGAACTGAACTTGCAGATGTGAACGGCCGTCGATTTCAATTTGCCCCAATGAGAGAAACGGGCTCTGCGTCGGGATCAGAATCTTTTCATCCCATTGCTCGGTGAGTGCTTTAATCATCGGCTTGATTTGATTGAATTCGACAGCCATACCGTTGCTATCAAGACGAGAAAACTCTATTTCAACGGCCACTTGGTAGTTGTGACCATGAAGTCTCTCAGCCTTTTCGGTGCCAAGAATTGTAAAATGGGTCGCGCTAAATTTATATGATTCTTTGGCCAGTACGACTTTGTAGCTCATGTTGAACCTTGCTAGCAGGGAATTCTAGCGTTGTGGAGCCTTTTGCGGGAGGACCCGCGGTGCAGCTGAAGGCGTTCGACCAGACTCCGCAAAAGCCATTGAATCAGGGTAACGCCGTGTCAGGTTCAAAAGAGCATCGACTGATCCATGACGAGCAAGGCGCTCATCGTCGTTCAAGCCACCAGCCAGCGTTTGCATCCTTGCGTAGAGAGGTAGAAGTGTTGGGCGGAAGTAAACCGCCTGTTTTAAAGCCTCGGCCAAGCTGGCCT
Source organism: Pseudobdellovibrionaceae bacterium (assembly GCA_016791465.1). Classification (GTDB taxonomy): domain Bacteria; phylum Bdellovibrionota; class Bdellovibrionia; order Bdellovibrionales; family JAMPXM01. Next base: position 3,495 of record JAEUWE010000061.1, on the reverse strand, counting down.
TGTTTTCCGCTGCGAAGTTGGGGTTCTGTACGCCGATGAGTAGGCGATCGAGGTAGGATGCCATACTGGCGACGGACTTTGGAAAGTCCTTCAAGACCGTGCTTTGATCGAGCTGCATCATTGCTTCGAGCAACCTGGCATAGGTATCGATGTCGGCTCGAGTGGGCAGGCCTGGACGATTGAAGGCCGGCGAGTTTGCGACATGTTGATTGAAGCGTTCAAGACCGTACCATTGGTATCCAATATTGCCGGTGGCCACCCCAACGGCAATTGTGTTAGCGACGAACATCGCATGACGTGTGTCGTAAAACTTATTGAGGCGAAGGTGCTCAAACTGCTGTTCGATAAGGCGGGTGAGAAAACGATCGACAGCGAACACAGTCTCTTTCTGGCTGTCGTTGCGCATCAAGGAGTAGGCATAAACGTAATCCGTAAGCGGCGACTCCGATTCAATCTCGCCAGAGGGCTCGAAGGTTTGAGCCCATGTACGTAAGACATGATCAATTCTTAAAGCAAGTTGTTTGTCGCCGGTGATTCGCTGGTAGAGAGCGGCTTTTTTGAGCCAAGAAAGTTCAATCAGGGCGTCTGCCTGAAGTGATCCACCGTGAGGAGCGAAACTTTTCAGCGTCGCGACGGGTACGTTTGAACGAGCCATTGTCGTTTTCTGGAGGTTTTCGATAAAGTGCATGGCATCGGGATCAGAGGTTTTGGCTGAATAGAGTTTTCGCATGCTATCGTAAATGCGATTGATGACGATGGCCGGATTTTGCGGTTTGAATTCCTTGCTTGGAGCGAACACCTTAATATCAAACTGTCGTCCGTTCACACGGAAGTCGAGCGTTGGGAATATGGCCAGCGCTTCTGCGCGAGTTTGAGCTGAAGTGATGTTACCGTTTTCATCGAAGACGAGCGTGTATGGGGAGTCAAGCTCGCCATACTCGTTGAAGACGAGAACGGGATTTGCTGCCGGATGTGCGACAGGACCGATGGGATTTGCGCTGGATGGTGCTGTCGTGCCGCCGGCGCTGCTTGAAGGTTGGCGAATGAGCGTATTTGAGCTTACGGCCTGCGTTTGAATAGGCGTCGGATTCAAGACAGGTAAAGTGGCTTTCGCGACGGGGCCTGTTGATGTTTTGGTGTGCTTAGATTCTGTCGATGAATCACTGTGAGCGGTGGATACGCTCCCCTGAGGGTCCAATCCCAATTGAGTAACGCCGGTGTCTTGACCGGACAGAAGCAGGAACACTGCAGCAGCGGTAAGTGGGAGTGCCGCCGCGATCAGAACGGCGCGTGCAGTTTCGGAATTCGAACGCGATCGCTTGGCACTGTCAGCGAAACGAACGGCTGCATGTGGAGGTGGTGCCTTAATAATCCGTGACGGATCGTAGATGCCCGAACGCTCGTTTGCACCGAAGTAGGGTGACGCCACTTTTGATGCGTCGGAATCAGCCCATGACGAAGCCCCGGGTTGTTCGGCTTTGCGATCAACCTCTGACTGGGTGGTCTTCGACTTTGGCATCTTAAACTTCATTCTTGATTCCTATAAGGACCTTTACGGAATTTTATCAGTGGCTCTTTAAGAAGGGTTCGTTGGTCGAGTCCATATTGAGCGGATGCAGTCCTCGACGGAAGTCAGGTATCGTCTGGAACTAGGGCTAGAAATGACGCCACTGTTAATGAGTTTAACAATGTTTCTCATCCGGGGGTGAGTTTCTGCCGAAGGAACGATTGAGGATATGGGGTGAAAGTCATGTCGGTACTAAAGTGCACTCGTTTGCTGAGCCTATTGAGCATCATGTTCTTGTTCGTGGCTTGCCAATCGCAGTCATTGAAAATTGAAAGTGAACCAGCTGGCGCTGATGTCTTGGTTTCTGTGCAGGGACAATCTCCACGCAAGGTCGGAGTCACTCCCTATCTGCTGCAGGCCGGAGAGCAGGGCGATCGGTCGCAGCCAATGCAGCTGATGATTTCCAAAGAGGGTTTCGGCGCGGAGTCGATTTTACTTCCTCCTTCGGCTGTTGGACGAAGCGGCAGCGTATTTATGAAGCTTGACCATTCAAAGCTCCCAGCCGCTTGTGTGAACCTTGAGGCGGCGCTTGAGAAGGTTGCTCGCGGTGTGGCAGAAGCTCAGTATCAGATTAAGTTAAAGAATCTTGATCAGGCCGAGCGGCAGCTCGGCCAGCTGGTTGCCGAATTCCAGAATGTCAGCGTTTTGCACGATTTGCTTGGCAACGTGTACTATCTGAGAAAAGAAATTGATAAAGCGCTGGCGTCTTATCGGCGCAGTCAGGCAATTGCGCCGAATAACTCAGAGACGGGGCGAATGATCAAACGCCTTGAAGAGTTAAGAGGAGGCGGCCGATGACCCTGTTTCCGATTGGCCTGTTGGTAGCGTTTGTAGCCCTAGTGGCTGCGATTCATGAGCTCAAGCAATCGGCCACAAACTTTTACGACTTTGTGGCCTTGGCCGTCGTGTTTGGTGGTACTTTCGCGGTGGCCCTCATGGTTTTACCTTGGGATTTGCGACGTGAAGTATTTCGGGCATTTCGCATGCTGTTCTATAAGCGTGCGACGGACACTCGGGCGGTCGTGCGGTCAGCGTTATCGCTTGTTCAGAACCCGTCTGCGCCGCAGATCGAAGGCGGAGTGCCAGAACTTGCGACGAAGATTTTAAGCGAAGGTGCGGAGCTCATTCAGCTGGGACTAAGCAAAGAGCGAATTGATGAGATCTTACAAGAGCGCGTGTTTCAGACAGGACGCCGTCGCCGTCGAGTTGGAACGGCGATTCGTAACTTGGCGAAGTATCCGCCAGCATTTGGTTTGATGGGGACGGTTCTTGGTCTCGTCAACTTGATGCGCGGACTTGCGTCCGGTCTTTCGGCTCAGCAGACCGGTCTTGAAATGGCGGTTGCGCTTGTTGCGACAATGTACGGACTTCTTTTGGCGAACTTGTTCATCAACCCGGCGGGCGAGATGGTCATGAAAAAAGCGACAGAGGATGAGGATGCCGCAGAGATTGCCCTTGAGGCTGTCATGTTGGCTTGCGATCGGGTCTCGATCCTTGAGGCGCAAGAAGTTCTCAATAGTTATGTCGACGAGCGCTATCGGATTGATGTGGTCGGTGGAATGATGAATCAAGAGGGAGCAGAAGCTCAGGCAGCATGAAACGTTTGAAGCGGTTACAGGACACTCATCCCCAAGAAGAGGCCGATAGCGAAGGATCGTGGGCGATCAGCTATGGTGATATGGTCACGCTGCTGCTCTGCTTCTTCATTTTGTTTTTTACGGTCAATCCCAACAAAGACCAAACAGAGTCAGTTCAGCAAGAACTCCTGAATATCATGATGCGAGAGATGTCGAGTGCAGCTCAGAGGTCTCCGGCTCAGGCGGGTGGGCCGTCGGCTGGCGGCGAGGCGCGCCATCGAAAGGTGGCGACAGAGAGTGCATCAAGCGACAAGGATCAGGCTGAGTTTGAAGATAAGGACGCCGCAAAGT
>JAEUWE010000141.1 GCA_016791465.1 Pseudobdellovibrionaceae bacterium | reverse complement strand
AAGTCGAACTCGGCCTTTGCAAACGGAGGTGCCATCTTGTTCTTCACAACTTTGACCGCTGTGCGGTTGCCGACCACGTCTTCGCCGTTTTTGATTGCGCCAATGCGGCGAACATCAAGACGAACCGAAGAGTAGAACTTCAATGCGTTACCACCGGTTGTTGTTTCAGGGTTACCGAACATCACACCGATTTTCATACGGATTTGGTTGATGAAGATCACAAGCGTTTGGCTGCGCGAAATAGCAGCTGTCAGTTTGCGCAGAGCTTGCGACATGAGTCGCGCCTGCAGACCAACGTGCGAATCTCCCATTTCGCCCTCGATCTCCGCACGTGGTACAAGTGCCGCAACCGAGTCGATAACCAAAACGTCGAGTGCGCCAGAGCGGACCAGAGTTTCCGTGATCTCAAGGGCCTGCTCGCCTGTATCGGGCTGCGAGATCAAAAGATCTTCGGTGCGAACACCGAGTTTCCGCGCGTAAGCGATGTCCAGCGCGTGCTCGGCATCGACGTAAGCGACAACGCCACCGGCTTTTTGCGCCTGCGCAATCACCGACAATGCGAGTGTTGTTTTGCCAGACGATTCTGGTCCGTAGATCTCAACGATACGACCGCGTGGGAGACCGCCGATTCCAAGAGCGATATCCAACGAGAGCGCGCCAGTTGAAATGGCGTCTGTGTCTTTGTAGAGCGATTGGTTTGTACCCAAACGCATGATCGAACCTTTACCGAACTGCTTCTCGATGGCTCCCACTGCAAGCTCAAGCGCCTTTGAGCGCTCGGCGTTGGCTTTCTCCGCTGCCTTGTCGAGACCTTTACCCGCTGCTGCTGTCTGTTGTGGTGTCGGCATGATGCCTCCCCTTTTCAAATCGCGAAGGCCATTCCCCTCGCGCGCTATAGTTTTGTGTTCCCTCAAAACTGTTTTTGAACTTCCTCTTTACTTAAAACTCAGAGCCCAGTTCGCGGACCGAACGCTGTGTTCAATCCGTCGAGACCCGCTCCCAGTGCGGCATTCAGAATCGCAATCGCATAATGCGCCGACTGTTCCTGAATCGCCTCACGATCGCCATCGAACCTCATCATCGTCGACCATTCAACTCCTGGCCCAGACACGGCGAAGCATACAGTCCCCACCGGTTTATGCGGCGTGCCGCCCGACGGACCCGCCACTCCCGTGATACTGACACCCCACTCCGTGCCGATCCGCTTCCGAACGCCGTGCGCCATCGCTTCCGCGACCGATGTCGACACAGCTCCGACCTGACGAATCAAACTCTCGGGAACTCCGAGCAACCCCGTCTTAACCTGATTCGAATACGCAATCACCGATCCCACGTAGACATCGCTCACACCCGAAAGTGCCGCAATCCGCGCTGATAAAAGACCACCGGTACAACTCTCAGCACACGACAAATGCTCACCGCGTGCGCGAAGCTGCCCCGCCAGAGTTGCTACTGATTCGCGCAGCTGCCCATGCGGATGGGCCTGTAACATGCCGCTCATCAGAGAACCGCCTGCAAAATGATGTTGGCAATAAGGCCCGCCGCAAGATCATCCACCACTGTGCCGAGCCCGCCTTTCACTTTTCGATCAAGCCAAGAAATCGGGAAGGGCTTCACAATATCAAGTGCTCGAAAAAGCACAAACGCTGCCACGACCGATGTCCAGTTCATAGGAAGCCAAGTGAAAGCGACAAGATAGCCGACAACCTCGTCGATCACGACCTCTTGTGAATCATGCATGTCTTGCGGTGCGCCATTGATGTCGACATCACCCGCATGCACGGCCTCGTGCAACTGGGCCGCGGCAATTGCCACTAGAATAAGCACACCTGTTGCCACCATGTAGCCGAGCGGGCCGAGACGAATCAGCAAGAGTCCAAGCGGAATTCCCCAAAGCGTGCCCCACGTTCCCGGCGCAGGACGAATTCGTCCGACAAATCCACATGTGGCCAAAAGATCGATCCAAAACTGATAGCGTTTCACCGCCCGACGTTCGCCCGGGCCCCCATCAAAGTCAAAGCCGGCGCCACCTGATCGCGCTATTCTGAGGGCGCATGTCCCTGACACTTAAAGAAATTCTCGAGATGGCGCTCGCCAAAGAGGCAAGCGACGTTCATTTAAAAGCCGGCCTCGTCCCCGTGATTCGAAAACACGGCAAACTTCGACCTTTGAGCACGGGTCTGACACAGCTTTCAGCACAAGAGGTCGAGCAGTTCGCTCACGAAGTTCTCGATGACGAGCAACGTGCGATTTTTCAAAAAATGAAAGAGGTCGACTGCGGCTTTGGCATCTCTGGCCTCGGTCGCTTTCGCGTCAACGTCTTCCGCCAGCGCGGCAGCGTACGCATGGTCATTCGAACAATC
>JAEUWE010000128.1 GCA_016791465.1 Pseudobdellovibrionaceae bacterium | reverse complement strand
GACTGATCATCTCCCAAGTCAATTTTCTCAATAGGGAAAGCAGTCTGCATTCCGTTGGGGTCATTCAACAGAATTTTCTTATCACGCTCATTGTAACCACGAACCGCGATTGCATGCCCGACTCCGGCAAACGTGCACTTACCCGTCTCAACCGAGCACTTCTTTGAGCAGCCCAAACATACAGAAACCACGAGAATATTTTTTTGATCGAGAAGACTCTTGATGACATCAAAACTAAATGTCGTCTTTTTGAACTTAAACTGACTCCCAGGATAAACTGAATCCGTCCGCATCGCCGACAGCGCCACAGGCTCAGCTCCATCGACCTCAGCGTAACCAGCAAGGAAGTTGTCAAAATGCCCACCATTGCTGCCATTGGCTGCAATGGTATCAGACGCCATTCCGGCCTGCATCAAGTCGACCATATTGGGAATCTGCTCTTTGTATACGTCGCGATCTCTAAACCGGGTCTCAAAGAGGCCACTCGATTTAAACTTGATGTTTGAATAAGACATCAAGGTATCCAACAGCATCGTGAGCGATGTCGGAGCGCAAAGGTTATTGCCCGTCGCCGTCATGCGAAGACTGTTTGGAAGACGCCCATCAGTCTGACTATAAAGCGGCATCTTCTGATACGCACACTCCGACCGATCGGCGTTGCACTCAATTCTAAATGTACCGCTTTCGCCCGAATCGCCTCCTGTCGTCGCGCCATCAGAATCTGTACCGGTCGTTTCCGACTCAGGAGTCAATGCTCCGATTTCACTTTGCGAGCGCTGCACGACAAACCCTGCATCGCCACATCCAACAAGACCGACCACCAACACCAACATCAACATCTGGCCGAGTGTACGTTTCATAATTCCCCCACTGAGATTAATCTTAGAGGAAAGCGAAACAGAATCAGACTGACCAAACTGTCCAGTAAACGTCTCAGTATGAGACGTCTTCACCGCCAGGCCGGATATAACCTCAGCCGTCAATAACTTCTTTAAGCGCATAAATCGCGGTGGATGTAGGGAGCACCACTTTTCACATCGGTAGCAGCGGGACTAGTTACAGACCTGGGATTACGTTTGTGATTTAACTCACCGGCGCCTGGCACTAGCATTAATAATATTCGGAACATTGCTAAGCAGCCGAGCTGTCCGTAGGGGGCGAGATGTCGCAAAACAACAATTGGGATCAGTTCAATAGGATTCTTGGCCCCATTGTCCTTTTCATTTGTACGCCAGTTTTTGCGACTTTTGGATACATAGTAACTGCAAAGGAATTTGAAAACGGGGGGCCGAGTAGCTATACACCTCTGGTCGGGATAGTTCTTATCGTCGTGCTGTCTTGTGCGTTCGGAATGTATTCTTGCAATAGATCTTTTGGTTGGTTTAGAAGTAGAAAGTCATGAAGATCACCACAAACTTTGACCTGGTGATTCCTTAGCAGCTTGGTCGGACAAGTTCTGGGGAATGCAGTTTCAGACCAACCCTATTTAAAGCTCGATCCACTTCTGGCACTTGCTTCAGGTTTCGGCGGCTCGACCGCGTTTCTCGGCACAAGGGCTGCTGCCGCTGGCGAAATGGGCGGTATCGGCATAGGTTCAGGGATAGCAACCGGCGCGGACTTGCTGTTTACAGTTCCGACCTCCTTGGTCACTCCGGGGCCAATAGATTTTAGGGGCCTAAAATGACATACGAGATGAAATCTTTTGCGGCTCTTTTCTTATTGCTGGCAGCAATTCAGTATCTTGGATTATGGGTATATTTAAAGATTGCGGATAGAACTCAAGTCCCTTCAATATTGAATCGGACATTAATGTGGCTAGCGTGGCTCGGCCTTGCCGCACTCATTGCCGGGATTGGTGTCCTTGGAATCAAGTTCGCGAGGGAGTCAGATTTAGATCTAAATTCAGCCGTTGGAATTCTGCCCCTGATTGTTGGCCTTACGTTATCGTTTGCAACCAAGCGAGCACAATGGAAGACCTTCTTTCAAAGGTTTCCTCAGAAGTAAGATCGAAGCTCATTCTTATGGTTTTTTATATTGGAAGATTTCGAAATTTCTGCACCAAAGGCCGCAATGGATCCTCGGCTTTATCCGCACTCGTAGGATCGATCGTCTTGACGTGGTGATAAAAAAATGAGTCCAGATCAACTCACTTGCCAAATAAATGAATGGTTCAAAAGCCGAGGCTTTAAGCATGTCTCCATTGCCGAATTGAACAATCCCATCAAAGACTCGTCATATGAGTCCAACATCGTGCGCGAACTCAAATTCCAACCAGACAACATGCGGGCTTTATCGATTGAAGTTTGGATTTGTGACAATGGCTCCTTAGGGTTTGGAATTGATCGGCGAGCTCGGGTTGCAAACATACTCGGATTCAGTTCACAGTCGAAACAGTTTGCCGGCGGAAAAGAGCCTGTGGCGCTAACGACAGAAGCTCTGATTGCTATACTGAACTTAGTGGCTGACGGTCATGTAGGCATGTCCTACGTGGCACTTCCCTACCTTGGCGCTCTATCAATATGTCCCAATCTAGATCAAAAACACATCGAGGAGCTCGCCAAATCCGACATACTTTACGCAGACTACAATTTCAAATCGCTTCAAAAATGGAATCTCTTACGTCGCACAATTCAATTTGAACCTTGGACTTAGGACGCACTCACCGACGCTCTCAAAGATGAAAACTAAGTCGTGCGAAATCCATTCAAACCTCTGCCACCACAGTGCCACCACGAGCGAAAAATGAAGTCCAAAAACGCTCAACGGAAAGTGTTTAACCTCTACGTCTAAGAATTTGTTTTTGCTGTAGAATCTGGTGCCCGCCGCACGATAGTCGAAGAACCACTGGTTTGGGCAGAAAACTGCTCGATTCAGTGGCGGGAACCAACGATTGATCTCGCGGAGCTGGCAAAACTACGCTGGATCGAAGGCATGTCCCGAAAACAACTGGCCGCGCGATACGGTCGGACCGAAGGTGCTATTCAGAACTACTTCCAGAAGCTGCGCCGCAGGCGATTCCAGGCGCGAGGCCTCTCCGAGAAGGATAGGGCCGCTATCCTTCTCTCTTTCGGAGATTGATTCACCTCAGGCGGCACAGCCCACTTCAAGCCGCCTGGCCTCACTTAACAATTCCGCAACAAACACCACGAGAAACCATCATTCCAATTCTTAGTCACAAATAAGGTTCTCAAAATAAGTCATTAAAAATTCAATTCACCTAATTTTCCTTAACTCCGCCCAAAAGGTCTAAAGTCCAGGCGGTCAAAAGTCGATCAACCCCACGTGCCGATGCTGTCTGGTCCGAGCAACGGTAATTCTGAACGTCAAATCGAGTGGGGTCTTCGATGATAGTACGTCGACTTGGAACTATTCTCTTCGCTCTCGTTCTATCAATGATCGGCGCGACCGCAGAGGCAGCTCCTATCTCAAACACGTCTGCCGAAAACTACGTGACCGTCTTTGGACCCAATCGCTACTTTAGCCCTCTTGTCGGTTCAAAAACGCACACGGCTTCATTCTCAGTGAGCCCCGCTCCATCGGCTGGCGAAATCATTGTGACAAACGGATCTGGCGAAGATCTTTCGCTTGAATCGTGCAACGGCCTTAAAGCTCTTCAAAAACTCGCATGCGTCGTTCTAAATGCCGCACGCACGGTCCGCATGAATCTTGAGCGCCCGGCATCAGCCGAAATTTCACTCAACAACGTCGTCGTCATGCGCCCGCAGGATTTACCTCGCTCAATCAATCGCCTTGTCATCCCCGTTCAGCTTAAAGCTTCAAATTCAATAAAGATCAAACTGAGCGGTAGCCCCCTCTCATCGATCAAAATTGAAGTTCGTGGACTTGATCACGCGGCCCCCGTTCTCACGCTTCAAGCTCCAAGCGAAGGGCAGATTATCAATGCGCTCAGTACCAGCGTTTCTGGCTCGGCGAGTGAGCGCCTCTCTAGCGCAAAAGCGCAATTGAACAATGAGCCCGAAATTCCGCTCACACTTTCAAGCGATGGACTTTCATTTTCGGGGAACATCACAACAACTCAAAACGGCGCCAAAGTCTTAACCGTCACCGGCTACGACCTTGCTGGCAATCCCGGTACGGTCTCTCGAAGTATTATGTTTCACCTCAATCGCCCACCAACAGCGAGTCTTGTCCTCGCATCGTCAGGATCAGGCACTGCACCTTTCACGGTGCTGTTTGATGCCTCATCGTCATCTGATCCCGATGGTGATCTGCTCACCTATCGTTTTGACTTTGGCGACGGCACGGTCACAACAAGCTCAACGGCGAAAATCTCACACGAGTTCAAAGACGTCGGAAACTACTCAGTTGAAGTCCGCGTTTCAGATCCAAGTGGCGATTCGCAAACCGCATCGGTGCATGTTACCGCGACGGCGCCAGAGCTTCCGGCAGACCCGGCTCCCTTTGCTCCTCCACTCTCTCAAACGACACCGCAGTCTTTTGATGAAACCATTCGATTTCTTTACGATGGACCAAATGCTGTGCAAAAAGACATCGCACCTGATGCGATCAAAGCCGACCGGGTCGCGACGATTTCAGGAAAAGTTCTCGATCAAGATGGGCAGCCGCTTTCAGGCGTAAAGGTCTCTTCTCTCGGTAAAGACGGCCTTGGCTATACGATCTCAAGAGCAGGCGGCGAATTCGATATCGCCGTCAACTCCGGTGGTATTACGACCTTAAAGTTTGAACGTAATGGATACACCCATGCAACT
>JAEUWE010000117.1 GCA_016791465.1 Pseudobdellovibrionaceae bacterium | reverse complement strand
CATTTGCCTAAGACATAAACTACGCAAATTAGGCTTGAATCCGTCACCGCGAACAGCTGGCCCACCAAACGGAGTCGACTTCGTACTGTCGACAGCGCTTGTTCCCAGAACCGTCCACCAAAGCAACAAACTGCGAATAGAGACTGCGATGAAACTGATCGATATCAATAAGCTCGTCAGAAACCTGAAGGGCCTGATTGCTGACACGTTCGCCATCGCAGGCGACAGTTAAGTGATATGGCGTTGGATCGCGTTTGAGGTGAACGATCACGCAGGTCGCTCGCTCGGCAAAGCCCTGGCCGATTGCCGCTTCAACTTGCATTGGCCACGACAAGAGAATTAACGGCAGAACGGCTAGAGGCAGCCAGAAACCTTGTTTGTAACTCATGATTCATCCCTCCCCAGGAGTATTGATGAACCATGATTCGACTATTTATCACATTTTGAGAATGGGGCTGTTGACCCAAACCACCAGTTAGGAGGCCGTAAAATGATAGGGGGCAAATGCCCTATGCTATTTTGCAGATGAGGTCAAATATATGAGACTTCAGACTGCGCTCGAAAGCGGGCTGGACGCGCCAGACTTTCGAGCGCCGATTCCGACTATTCGAACAGGACTTCGCTGAGGCTCTGAATTTCGCAAGTCGCAGGCTTCACCAGCGCGACATGAACAAAGCTCGCCATGAATCCTGAGTGAATCTCATAGATATCCAGGTCTTCGTTGGTTTCATTCCAGATCTCGCCGGCCAAATACGGCTTTTCCTCGCCGGCCCGCAACTGGCCCTTCTTTTCAACTCCAAGAATGTTGTACTTTGGATGCAACTTTGCGAAGTCCGCTGCAACTTCGACTTCGCAATTGGAAGCCATCGCCTGTGACGAGATCAGAGCCAATGCAAAAACCAAAAACTTCATCGCAAACCTCCTCGGTCGGCGACGTTTTACCACTCCTCGATCGACTTTCCTATGGGGCAAAGACGGCCCTGATGATTCTTCAGGGAGATTGAACTTTTTGCGGGATTAGACGCCATTTGAGATCAGATGCCAATCCCGTCAAACGCTTCACCGCCGCCGCGAAAACATCGCTCATCACCATTATGTTGGCGTGGGCGACATCATATTCTGGCAAGACCTCATCAACAGGCGTCAGGCGACGAATCGCGATGCCAACCAGCGAGTAGCCACTCGATTCGACAGTCGCTCCTTCATAGTACTCGAGCACCGGCCCGCCCGATCCACCCTCAATCAAAGCGCAGTCCATCGCACTGAGACCCGGTGCGACCGTCTCGCGCACGCGGCAATTCGATTCGAATGTCATTCCTGGGCGATCTCTTCGATCTATCGGGTATGTCGCGAGCGACACCGCATCGGCGCGTGAGTCCACACCCATCGACGCTGGCTTCTCGATCTGCACCCAACCATAGTGCCGCCCAAGACAGGACTCCAATTCAAGAATCGCCCAATCTCCACTCAGACCACTAAAGTCGCGCGTGTGAAAATCACCCCAAGCAACAGGATGCGCTTTGGACTTCGCTAAGAACTGATCCCGCAGTTGTCCCTCCGACTTTCCAACATGAAATACAGCTTGAGCCTCAGTGCTCGGCTTAAAGTCCGGCGACTTGTGACCGGGAAATGCGACGTGAAAAGCCGTCGCGATATGGCATTGGCCAACGAGAAAAGCCGTGCCCCATGATTCAGGATTCGCTGCCGTCCGCAAGATTCCCACGGGCTGGAGCACAGTCGGAACGCTCGATAAATCGTGACGACGATCATTTGAGAAAATATTGGCGTTCGCCACTTGTGAGATCAGCACGGCGATGAGCACGAGCGCGAATGCTCGTGCGCAGTTCAGAAGACACCGCTGTGCCTTGCGCGTATGCGAACTGATCGGTCTATTGCCGTTCCCATAACCGTTCACGTGCCACATCCTGATTCCAACCAACGTTCAGCAGGGTCAACCGTCGACCCAAGTCACTTCACCACGCAGCCGCTCCTGGAGGAGGGCCTCGTTTCCAGGGCCAGGAAAAGCAAGCTTCGCGCCCTGCTGCCTCTTGTAAAATCGACTTCATCTTTCCTATAGAAGAGATGACGTCTAACATCGCGAAACAGGCCGTAATTTGCGCCCCGTGAGGCGCAGAAACGGTAGCAGAAAGACCGCTGCCGGCAGGACAACGAACTGGCCCCAGTCATTGGGGAGAATTGATCGAAAGTTTTCTTACGAAAACGCCTTCACCACAGATCGCCATCGCTCAGGCTTTAGCATCTGCGAGCGCGGCGGTACCGCGCCATCGGCCTCAAGCTGATTGAGTGTGTGATAGTCTTTCACGACATTATAATCGCGGCCCCAAGCGATCAATCGCGTAAATGGCCGCGAGTTCCAAAATCCCTGCTTTGCGTTCTCGTCGCGCTTAAAGCCAACTGTACGTGCAATTCCGCCAGTGATGCCCGAGATAAACCCATGCCACAGAAACTGGTTAGAAAGCTTTAAAGTGATGTGCAGATGGTTTCCGGCATTCACGATGCGATAGACGCGAACGCCGTGGCGGAGCGCAAGCTTTGCAATCACCGCACGCACGACGCCGTCATATTTTAAGAGCGATTTTGAGCCGCGAGCGCGGTCACTTCTGAGGACAAGGTGCAATGCCTCATTCGTTGCGAGAGGTCGGCATTGCCGTGACTCTCGCGTGGTTCTTTTTCCAGGAGAAAACACGCGCTCTTTCTTTGGAAATCCATGAAATGTGGTTTGTTTTCGCATGGTGATCCCAGATGCAACTTTGCCAGTGCGACAAATAGTTGAGTGAACCGCCTGTCTTCTTTCAGACTTCTTCTTGCGTAAAAATGAAGGGAGTTTGAGGTGCACATGCACAGAAGTTACAGACGGCTCACTCGGGCTGATCG
>JAEUWE010000099.1 GCA_016791465.1 Pseudobdellovibrionaceae bacterium | reverse complement strand
GAGTCGACTTTCTTCAACCCGGCCGGCTACCGAACGGCGATCCGCTCCCAGCCATCCCCGAAGGCGAACTCCCCTCACTCGGCCTGACACTGAGTCGTTCAGCCGACCTCAAAGGCGCCCTGTATCTGAGCCCGACGGTTGTGGGACTTTTCGTTAACACGAAGTTCGACCCCACCATTCGCCTGACCATGCCCATCCGGGACCAGGCCCGCACAAAGACGTACGGCTACTTTACCTCGATCCCAGCCAAACCGGGCTTTGACGGTGGCTTTTTCATCTCGATCGCCCTGCCTGACGACCTGGCTCGTGCGATTGACGACCTGCTCTAGGAAATAGACCCGGTCCGCCGTTCGGCTGCGCCCCGTCGTTTCGATAGGGGCGCCTACGCAGTAGTTGCCAAGACACGCGACGTGTTTCACACTTGGGCCATCCATCTTCAGGTTCAGGGGGAACGGTCATGGCAAAAAAGCCAACTAAAGCGAAAAAGACAGCAAAAAAAGCAGCTCCCAAAAAGGCTGCAAAAAAAGCGGCTCCGAAAGCAGCAGCTAAAAAATCAGCTAAGAAAGCCACTAAAAAAGCCGCTCCAAAGGCGACAAAAAAAGCGGCTCCGAAAAAATCCGTGAAGAAAGCCGCTCCCAAAAAAGCTGCGAAAAAAGCGGCTCCGAAGGCAGCAAAAAAACCAGCCGCCAAGAAAGCGGCTCCGAAGAAAGAAGTTGTAAAGAAGCAAATGCCGCTTTCAACTTTCTCAGAAACAGATGAGCTCGACGTTGATGCGTCTCTTGAAATGGACGAGATCGATGCCGGCGCTGAAGACCTCGAAGAGGGCGAAGGCACCACAGCCGAAGTCAACGAAGACGAAGGCGACGATTTCGAAGCCGACGACGACATGGGCGACGACGATCAATTCGGCACCGATGACGAAGACGACGACGAAGGTTACGTCTAAGCTTTATTGCTCAAGACGGACTTGAGGTACGGTCGAAAGAGGGATGCTTTATGCGTCCCTCTTTTTTTTCGTCTCGCCATTTTCAAACTGGCCCACTTCCGTGTGGGTTCCAGAAGGACGCGTTCTTCGGACCCGATTTTGGTCGAGAACACTTTGTCGGCGCTCAGTTTAAACCGATAAACGGGTATGCACCTTCGGTCGTCGACCAAATTCGTCGTGGTGATTTTGGCAAGCACGCTCTCGCTGGGGAGCGAAGGTGCTGAGCCTTGCAATAAAACACCGGAGCAGCTCGGTTTCGAATTCCCTGAAATGAGCCTGTATGGAGCTGAACGAGCCCTGCAAAAGGTCGAAGTCGAGTCCGAGACTTCTCCATTCGCGGCAGCTTGCTCTGATCCGACCTTACTCAAAGATCGTCCAACAACCGGGGTGCTCGGCCAGATCGCCCCTCTTCGCGACAAGCACGGGCGCACCTCCCATGAGTTTTTGAAACGCCTGGTTGCTCGTATCAAAAAAGAGACGGCTGAACACAAAGCCACGATCGACGGAATTGAAAAGTGTCTTGAAGCAACAAGTGACCAGAGTCGGACGTGCATCGGATTTCGCGAGTTTGTCGACAAAGTGATCCCATCCCAAGTGGCAAACGCTCGAGGTCGCCTCGCACTGGCCGAAACCGAGAGCCATGTCTCATCGGTGCTCGATTTGTTCTCAAGCAAAAAAGACACTCTGGCCGCTGCTGGTGACCGCGTCTCATTTTTGTTGAATGACCAACTCAAACCACTCGGAACCGCCAAACAGGTCGCTTGGGATCCACTCACGCCTGAAGAAGTCATGCGCTACAAAAAAATCCTGACCGACGACTGGACGGCCGCCTCGCAAAACACAGCGGCAAGAGTCAAAGCCGGCGAGCTTCCAGGGCGCGAGAAGGTATCGCTCAAAGGCAAGTCGATCGAAATCGATAGCCCCACAGCACGAAATCATAAGAATGTTCTGTTTCTGATGGCTCGCCTCGACCATGGCGCCGAGTATCAGCGAATCATCGCCAAGTATCCCATTCTTCAGTTCCTTCACTCCGCTCAACCGGATCGCAAAGAAATCCAAGTCGCCCTCGCAAAAATGAAAGAGCATATCGCAAGTGAATCGGAATATTTGGCCGGAATCGAAGCGGCCCTCGACACCCCCTATCGCGACATCAAAGGTCGCGGCGGACTCAAGGTCGGGCGAGAGGAATGGCTGGCACCGCAAGCTCTGGAACTTCTCGACTACTCACGCTTCGTTGAAGATCTCTTGATCGAATCTCCGGAGTACTGCGGACTCGCGACTTCACTCACCTATGCCCGTGCCAATCGCAGTCTCGCCGGAAGTGCCGCCATCGGCTTCATCGTCTTGGGCTCAGCCCTCGTTTTTCCGCCAACCGCCGCACTGACTGTCGGCCTTGGCGCAAGCGCCATCACGATGACGGAGAGTCAGCGAAAGCTGAATATTGCAAAAGACCACTACATGAGTCACGTCATTGAGTTTGAAACTTCGAAAGCCGCCGACGCGCTCAAACAGGCACAGAACGACCGCAACATGGAGGCGATCATGCTTCCGCTCGGTGTCGTCGGAGCGCAAGCCGCGGTCGCGAAGTTTGCAAAACCTGCCGCCGTCAAATTTTTCTCACGCTCCAAATGAAAAGCGCCGGTCTTTTCGACCAGCGCCTTTTGAAGGCTCGCAATCCGATGGCGACGCGATTGGTCGCCGAAAGGAAGCGTGTACCTTAAGCCTTTGGCTTTGTGTGCACGGCGTACTTTTCGAACTCGCCGTACTCATGCAGCTTGTTATAGAGCGTCTTGATGGTGATGCCGAGTGCGTTCGCGGCTTGTGTCTTGTTGCCGTCGAAGTAGTTCAGCGCCTTCAAGATATAACGCTTCTCAAGCTCATAGAGTGTCGTCGTCGCATCGTAATCGTCCGTCGTCACCTTCTGCTCAGGATTCAAAATATGCTCTGGCAAATCACCAGGCATAATGGTGTGACCATCAGCCAAGATCTGGAGACGCTCGCAAACGTTCTGAAGTTCGCGAATGTTTCCTGGCCAGTCGTAGCGCATGACGATCTTCATCGCGTCTTCGCTCATCGCACGGCCACGGTTCAAAATGCGGTTCTGACCACGAGCCAAGAAGTACTCAACGAGGAGCGGAATATCCTCTTTGCGACGACGGAGCGGTGGAGACTGAACCGTGATCGTGTTGATGCGATAGTAAAGATCTTCACGGAAGTTGCCGCGACCGACTTCAGCATCGAGCTCACGGTTTGTGGCCGAGATCAGACGGATGTCGACTTTGATTGGATCCTTACCGCCAACGCGGAAGATTTCACCTTCTTGAATAAAGCGAAGAAGCTTCGACTGAATTCCCGGAGAGAGCTCGCCGATTTCGTCGAGGAACAATGTTCCGCCGTTGGCCGCTTCAGCCAAACCGATTTTGCGAGTGTAAGCGCCAGTGAAAGAACCTTTCTCGTGGCCGAAAAGTTCGGACTCAAGAAGAGTTTCGCGCAGGGCACCGCAGTTGATAGCGACGAAAGGCTTGTTGCGGCGGTTTGAACGCTCGTGGATCGCCTTCGCGATCAGCTCTTTACCTGTTCCCGACTCACCCAGAACCAATACAGTCGCTGTTGAGGGAGAAACGCGGTCGATCATTTTCATCAGTTGCCGCATGACCTCTGATTTGTAGACGATAGTCTTATCAGAGCCTGTCATCGAGCCTTGGAGGCCTGAGTCGGCGACTGCTGTTTGAGAGCCTGTCATTCCAGTGTTTGTGCCTGGGAGGGCGGCTCCGGGAAGGATCGGGGTGTTATCAAACTGCGACATACGTACAACCTCGCTTGTGCGAACCTATGTTTTGCCTCTCTCCGCTCAACCGTTCCCGCAGGCTCAGTCTCACTTTGATACAGCGCGTTGAGAGTTTGTAACGCATTGCAGAAAAAACTGCAAGGAAGATTTACCTAAAAAATGAAAAAACTGCGCCCAGCCCATCCCCCTCAACCCCCATCCGAGCCCTCGCCGGGCCCGAACTGGCTGCTGCCGTATATTTATAAGTACATGAATTTTATGACTTTTATTGAATCAGCATCCCCTCACACCCTCCGGGCCTACCGGGGAGATCTCGCACAGGCGTTCGGAGTCGAAATTTCTTTAGAAAAAGCGATGGAGGGCCAAGACGGGCCCCCATCCGCCCTCAGTTCCGACCACGAAACCAAGCTCAAAGAGCTGACCCGGAGGGCCGGAACGACCTGGAGCGGTCTCCAGCCGGCCTCTAAAAATCGCAAAACAGCGACGCTCAAGTCCTTCCTCCACTGGCTGCAAAGCGAGGGGTTGATTCAAAACGACCTGGGAAGCCGCCTGCATTCGCCGAAAGTCCCCATTCGACTTCCAAAACACCTCAGCGTCGATGAAGCGATTGCCCTCGTGCAAACAACGGCGGCCGTCGCAAGTGCGCCCGATCATGACGAGAAGGACTTAAGAACCTTCGTTCTCATCATGCTGCTCTACGGTGGAGGTCTGCGCGTCTCAGAGGCTTGCGGTCTCAAATGGTCGCACGTGAATCTCGATCAGCCGTCGGTGCGCGTTCGCGGCAAGGGCGACAAGGAGCGCATCGTGAGTTTGCCACGCCTGGTGGCACCGCCGCTTTTGGCGCTTCGCAACCGGCCCGAGAAAGACAACCAGAAAACGGAGTTCGTTTTTGGCACTGAGCCGCTCTCGACTCGTCATGCCTACGATCTCGTCCGTCTTGCCGGCGAGCGCGCAGGCCTTGTACGCAAGGTTCATCCTCACATGCTCCGCCACAGTTTCGCCACTCACCTGCTTCGCTCTGGAGCAAACCTTCGCACTCTGCAAGAACTGCTGGGACATTCATCACTTCAGGCCACAAGCCGCTATACACACGTCGGACTTGATCAGCTGGCTCGCACGATGGAGGCGCATCACCCGCTTTCACAAACTCCGAAGAAGCCCATCTCTTGACCTCAACCCCATAAACCACTAGTTCCGATCCCATGCGCAGCTTGAAGAAGACCGTGTTTTTGGATCGCGACGGAACCCTGATCATCGACAAGGTCTACCTGAACGATCCGAATCAGATTGAGTATCTCCCCGGCGTTTTCGACGCTCTTCGCCTGCTCCGCGATCACGGCTATCAATTTATCGTTGTCACCAATCAATCTGGAATCGCGAGACGACTGGTCGAGATGGAGAATCTCGATGAAACGCATCGGCGCATGCAGGCCGAGTTCGCCCGCCACGGTGTCGACCTCAGCCGCTTTTACTACGCACCCTATTCTGTCGAGAGCAATCACTACATTCGTAAACCCAATCCCGGAATGCTCTTGCGTGGAGCCCTGGATCACTCGGTTGATCTAAAAAAGAGCTGGATGGTGGGCGATCGCTGGAGCGACGTTGAGGCCGGCCAAAAGGCGGGCTGCCGCACTGTTTTCTTAAGCGGCGTCGAAGCTCCTCAGGGCGAAGCGGATATTATCACCGCAAGTCTCCTTGATGCCGCGCAGTTGATGATTGCATCAAACTGAATCGCTCAAAGCTTTTGGCCCCGCCCCTGATTGAGACAAATCAAGTTTCCCTCTAAAAATGCCGAATTATAAGTCTGGAACAGACCGTTATTTCGTCTTCGCGAGAGGAGAGTCGGATGGCTCGCAGAACTCCATTTTCATCTTTGTTTCCGATGCTTGCAGCATTGACCACCGTACTGGTGCTCCCGGCGTTCGCCGATGCCTCGTGCGGAGAGGTCGCGATCGCCAAAGGCGATATCAAAGTTGAAAGCGGCAAGGATAAAAAGGTTTCTGCTGCTGCGGCTGGCGCCAAAGTCTGCCAAGGCGACACCATCATCTCGGGTCCGCAGTCGCGCGCGAAGATCAAAATGGAAGACGGCAACGAACTCAACATTTCGCCCGACTCGCGCATCATGCTTGAAACTTACGAGTACAAGCCGAGCGACAATAAAAAGAAAGTCATGCTGAACGTTCTCTACGGAAAGGTCCGCGCGGCCACCAAAGAAGAGAACATGTATAACGATAAAGACAAGAGCGGTCAGGCCAACACCTTTCAAGTTAAAACCAAGAGCGCCGTTGCCGGAGTTCGCGGTACTGACTTCTTGACGAGCTTTGATCGCTCGACAAGCAAAGCCGAAGTTCTGACCTTTAAAGGTACCGTCGAAGTCGGCCAACCTGGCCCCGGCGGCTCGATCATGAATCCCGTTCGCGTTGGCGCCGGTCAAAAGACCGAAGCCTTCCCGGGCGCTCCACCCGCTCCGCCCAAAGCCGTCCCACCAAAAGAGATGGAGAAAGTCGGCTCTGAGTCGAAGGCCGAAACGGCAAGCAATGGACCGTCTGGCCCAGTCGATGGCGCGAAGAGCGACACCGCGAAAAAAGAGGACGACAAGAAAGACGGCGACAAGCGCGACGATCAAGCCCGTCGTGACGAGCCGAAAAAAGAAGACGGCAAGAAAGATGAGCCGAAGCGCGAGGACCAGACCGCACGACAGGAAGAGCCGAAGCGCGGCGACGACAAGAAAGATGAACCAAAACGCGATAGCAGCCCGCGACAGGACGCTCGTCGTGACGAACCAAAGAACGATTCGAACAGCTCAGGCTCGTCAGCCAACGGTGGTACGGCCGGTGGACCCGCAAAAGGTCCAGGTGGATCAACTGCCAACTCCAGCGGGCCCAATGGCGGAAATCCTCCTTTAGCAGGAGCAGGTCCAGCCCCCGATCAACGTCAGCCAGCCAGCGCTCCAATGCCCGGTGGTTCAATGATCGATCGAGGCGATCTTGCCTTGGCGCCGTCCCCAGGTGTTGCACTCCCGGCGATGAACACAATTCCTGTCTATGTGCCGCCAGTCATCAATCAGCTGCCGACAACTGTTCCGGTCTGTGATTTGTGCAACAGGACCATCGAGAGTGGTCCAGCCAAAGTAAACGTAAAGATCATCATCGGAAACTGATGCCAGATTGATCGAAGTCTCGATAAGCTAACGGGAGTCTCTATTCATCATTGAGGAGCTCCCGTGTCGAAAACTATTCGATTCACTCCATTGATTGCCTTTATTGTCATGACGCTGGCTCTCGCTTCGCCCGGCCAAGGTGCGCCAGCGGTCTTGCCGAAGAAAAAAGTCTCGTCCAAAACAGCAAAGTCAGCCGCCAAGCCAGCGCTACCGACGACAGCCCCCTCCGCTGATAACGATACAAACGACGAGGACAGCGGAACTGAGCCCGAGGTCGCGCCCCGCCGCGCCAGTGTCGGCATTGATGCCGCAAGCGCAATTCGCCTCAACTATGGACGCAACTCTTGGAATCGCAGCTCCACTCAGGTTGACGCTGCCGCGATCTTTCTCAAAGAAGGAGCCACCGGCCGCATTGTTCAAATTGAAGTCGAAGAAACAGCCCCTGATTCGGCTGTTTTCTCGGGAACCTATTCCATCAACTGGAAAAATCTCGACAATCTCCGAATCGAATTCTACGCCCCGCCACAAGAGCTGCTGCTCAATCTCGCCGGTCGTCGAAAGATCACTTCGATGATCGAGAAAAAGGAACTTCGTCGCCTTCCTTTTGTTCTGCGACGCGATCCGGCCACAGGGCTGCAGAATGTCGAGCTCTTTGATAGTCCCGACCAAGCTCGCTTCGCATTCAAGGCTTTTCAAGCGGAACAACAGCTCCTCGTCGCACTTCAGAACAAACTCGCGAATCGCGACCAAACACTTGATACCGCGCGGCTCGCTATGGAAAAGCAAGAGCTTGAGGACGCCAGTCGCAACCTTGCTGAGCGCGTCCGCCTTGGTCAACTTGAGGCTCAGAAGCTCGCCCAACTGCTTCAAGGATTTGCCAATGCAACGCCAGAAGAACGTGCACGGAGAAAATCCGAAGCGGAGAAACTTGCAGACCAAGCACTTCTTGACTACCGCGCCGGTCGCTTCAAAGAGGCGCGTGATTCATTTGAAAAAGCCGTCGAGCTTGATCCCTCGAATCGCGGCTACTACTTCCAGTACGGCGTCACGCTCTATAAACTCGAAGACTTCAATCGCTCTCTCGTTTACCTCGAGCTTGCCGAAGGAAAAGACGTCAATCCTCTGGAACGCGATTTCTATAAAGGCCTGAACTTCTATCGTCTCAAGGACTCAACTTCTGCACTTGCTGCGTTTGAATCAGTCGCCAAAGCCGTTGATCCCAACCTTTCACCATCGGCCGTGTTCTACCGCGGCTTGATCTACTTTGAACGTAAGAAGTGGGAAGAAGCGCGCAACGAATTCCAAAAGGTGCTCGACAGTTCAAGCGATCCCGCTCTCGACGAGCAGGCTGAGGCCTATATTGAACAAATTCTGAGACAACAGCAGTTTGAAGCGGCCCGCGCCCAAAAATGGTCCATCGGCGCGACATTGGGTTTCATGTACGATGATAACGTCATCCTGAGCTCTGACTCTGATCGCGACCGAGGGACTGCCACAAACTCAGCAGCATGGCGAACACTGTTTCAAGGCAATGCTCGCTATCGACCACTCTACGAAGAAACTCGCGAATTTGCGGCCCAACTCGACTTCTTGACGATGTACTCGGTCGACACAAGTCTGCAGATCGACCAAAGCATTCGCAACTCAGACCCGACTGTCGTTGGGCTCACTCTCCCCTGGACACAGAAAGGTATGATTCTCGGCAAGGGCCACAAGATGGACTTCGTTCCAGGCTACGAGATGACCTATATGAGCATCGACAACAACGAGTGGAAGGCGATCTTTACCTCGTTCACATTTGGCTTTCAAAACCTGCTCGTCATGCGTGACACGTGGTTCACGAACATCAATCTCGATGTGCGCCAAGACACGTCTAATGTCTCATCGTCGACCGGCGACAATAACGCTTCGGCGCTGAAATCAAAACTTGGCTGGTCAAATATCAACATGATCTCTGACGACAAGAAGCAGCTACTCTTGAGCGAAATCGCGTACACGCTTAATAACTCTCAAGGAAAAAACTCTGTTTTCAATCGTCTTGATCTCGGTGTTGGCTACATTCTTCCCTGGAAGTGGGACACCACTTTCAATTCGAAACTTGGCTATTTCCTCCTGAACTATCCGGAGAATTCCAACGGTCGCGTCGACAACAGCTATTCGCTGACGGCTGGCCTGAGCCGCAAGGTTTGGGATGAGGTCACAGGTGGCCTCACCGCGATTTACAACATCAACAATTCGAATGTTGAAGCCAATCAGTACAAGAAGTTTTCCCTGCTCCTGAGCTTCTCGACGAACAAGATGTTCTAGTTCGACCCTCCGCAGCTTCCGGCGCCGGAAGCTGTGAGGCGTCATCTCTCAAGTTCAATTGGATCGCCGGAAAGTGCTTGGATGCGCTGTTGCGGTTTAATTTTCAACACTATGTTGAAAATTAAATTGCAGGGCGCGGTCGAAAATGATTCTTTCGCGCCATGGACAGCACCGACTATTTTCAGGAGTTCTTGGCCACCGAGCTCGCCCGACGGTGCGAACGCAATCCGCGGTATTCGACACGAGCGTTTGCAAAGGCACTGGATGTCGACGCGGCCTCTCTTTCTCGAATCCTTTCGGGAAAACAGATTCCATCGCACAAAATATGCGAGACGATTTTTTCAAAACTTGAGCTGACGCCAACGGCTCAGAAGAAGTTCTTAAAGTCAGTGGCCGCCAAGCAGAAGGCACTGGGTTTTAAAAGGATCTCTCCGGCATTTAAAGACCTCGGCGAAAGCGCCGACGACAGGCGCTTTCTTGACGTCGACATTTGGCGGACAATTGCTGACTGGTATCACGGCGCAATCATGGAACTCACATTCGTCGATGGCTTTCAATCTGAACCAAAGTGGATCGCTCAGCAGCTCGGAGTCTCAGAGGCTGAAATCAAAATGGCTCTGATTCGCCTCAAGCGGCTCGGCCTGCTTCGTCTCGAGAATGGCAAGTACGTCAAAACGGTGGCCCAGGTTTCGTCGGGCGATAAATCAATCACCACGGCTGCACATCGACGACTGCAACGCCAGGTCCTCACAAAAGCGGTCGACTCTCTTGAGAACGATCCACTGGAAGTCCGCAACATGACGTCGATGGCGATGGCGATTGATCCGAGGAAAATTCCAGAAGCTAAAAAGATGATTCAAAACTTCTCGCGCGAACTCTGTGCGTATCTCGAGTCGGGAAAACGAACTCAGGTTTACCAACTCGGCGTATGCCTCTATCCAATTTCAAAAACACAGGAGGAAAAATGAAAACTTTTTTGATGATGCTTGGGGCGATCTTAGTATCCACGCCATTGCTGGCAGCGATTGGAACCGAAGGGCACGGCGGCGACCCTCTTCGACTCCTTTTCAACGATGCACGACGCTACGCCGTCGAACGCGTGTCGCAAGCCAAGCCCTGCGAATTCAACGTCGATGTTCGCGCCGAAGTGGTCGAGTGGATCATCAGCCACAAGGCCGAATTGGCCGCTGATATTGGCTCCGCGCCGCACATGTGGACGCTTGCGCCACAGAGCTCCTGTGCTTTCACGCAAACTCAGCCGAACTCAGCTGTCGCAATGTCTTTTGAGGCGTGCCGACCACTGATCAAAGACGCAAACGACGCCATTTCAATATTGGCACACGAGTCCGCACACCACCTCGGAATTGAAAGCGAGACCTTTGCCGACGAAGTGGGCCGCGCGATCGCTCGCCTTGGACAGAGCAGCACTTGTAACGCCGCACCCAGCGCTGATCCATTTGATCCCGGTAGCTGTACCGGCCGCCAGGTCTCAAGCGAT
The DNA here is from genome assembly GCA_016791465.1 of Pseudobdellovibrionaceae bacterium. Classification (GTDB taxonomy): domain Bacteria; phylum Bdellovibrionota; class Bdellovibrionia; order Bdellovibrionales; family JAMPXM01. The sequence goes on along the minus strand of JAEUWE010000099.1, from coordinate 7,427 downwards.
GAGATGTATTCGTGGCTCCCGCTTCCTCACGCCACTCAGCGCGAGCTGGGAAAAATGAAAGCAACCATCCGCCAGCGCACCTGCTACGGAGACAACTTCTGCACAAACTGGCAAGAGGACCCCAGTGGCCTTCATGCGCGAAGCGAGGACGGGGTTCGAGAGCGCCGACACGCAACGGAAGGCCTGGTCACCGTCCATCTTCAACGCAATGTCCCTATCGTCATTGTTGAATCCGATCCCGGCACAGATCACTGGATTCGCTGGCGAACAGTTGGTTCTGTTGACGCCTCACAAACCATGAGCGTCTTCGCTGATTCCAATGCAGGACCGATCTACTTTAACGAAAACGTGATCTCGGGGCTTCACCCTTACCCTACCCGCTTAATGGGCACGCTCACGCCAACCTGTCTGCGGCAGGTGATTTCAACAAGTCACAAGACTCAAGACTCCGCCAGAAACACGATCACGATCCAAAAAGAAATGGTGATTCTGTCCCATTTCGAATGACCATCGAATGACGAACAAAGTGGACCGCTTCATCTCTTGAAAAGCGGTTCCACTTCCGGCACTGGTCGCTGTAAGGCGTCATCCGGTCGTCGGACAGTTTTCTGCCTCGTTCAAAAAAATTTTCTCCGCTTTGACTCTGCGCCGAGACGACACCATATCGAAGCGATGGAAAACCTGCCCCTGCTATCCAACGAAATTCTAGTCACAAAGCTTCGCGGCTTGATTCAAGAAGAGCGCGAGATTTCGCTCAAAATTCTTGAGCTCATCAACGAGGTCGAGCGACGGAGGCTTCATCTCGAGCTTGGATATCCAAGCCTCTTTGACTGGCTCACGCGCGATCTCGGATACTCCGCCGCCGCAGCGATGCGAAGAATTGATTCTGCACGGCTTCTTCGCAAAGTTCCGACGATTGCAAAGCAAATCGAATCAGGAAAACTCAATCTCACAAACTTGGCGCGAGTTCAGTCTGCCATTCGAGCCGAAGAGAAGCGCACCGGAAAACAAATCGAACCGGAACAGCTCGTGAACGCAATCGAGGGGAAGTCATCCCGTGAAGTCGAACAACACCTGGCCCAAACCTTTCCTAATTCGGCATACAAGGCCGATTCGGCCCGCGCGATCACCGATAATCAGATCCGTCTCCAAGTCACTCTCTCAACGCCGCAGTACTCAGAACTTGAACGAGCCCGCGAGGTCGCTTCGCACTCGCACTTTGGTGCACCCATGGGAGAAGTGATTGGGATGCTCGCGGCCGACTACCTTGATCGCAAAGATCCTTTGCGCAAGAAAGGCCACACCGAGGCAGTCGCTGGGCCTGAGATGACCGGTCGAAGGCCGGTCCCGCAAAACGTCCGCCGACTTGTTTTTCAGCGCGCAGACGGGCGCTGCGAATATAAAAATCCGCATACAGGAAAAGTCTGCGGGAGCCGATTCCAAACTCAAATTGACCACATCAAACCCGTCGCTCTAGGGGGAACAAATGCGGTCGAAAACTTGCGTCTTCTCTGTCGCGCTCACAATGCGTGGACCGCCGAAGAAATCTTTGGCCCCTTTGTGAAGAACTAGTCGACCCCGCCCGATTCAAGATACAGCTTCAGCTGTCGCGATGTGAAGCGCCCAAGCGAGAGCCAGTCGAGTCCCGCAAGCTCCGCACTCGCATGCTCGCTCACCGGACGCTTGGCGAGTTCGAGAAGATCCGCTTCCATTTCAAGCACGCCCTGCATAGCGAGAAAGCGCGTCTCGAAATGGATGCGCAGCCGCTCCAAGGCTGGCGACTTTTCTGCCGCCCGCAACGTGTTGCCAAGAAGATCAAAAAGCTCGGGCACATGATCGCCGCCCATACGCGAGGTTTTCTCGATCACCGGCAGCAGCTTCAAGGCAAAGTCGAGTCGCTCATATGAGCTACGGAGCCCTGGGAAAGCCCCTAGAAGCGAAGCCTCGTGCAGAGTGTGCAATTCGCTTTCACCGCCGATGCGCGAACGGCGATCCTCATAGGAGACCGAGATAAAGTGTGTGGGCTCAAGAACTCCGCCACCGAAACGCTTTTTACTTTTCAGCGCTGAGCGCGCAAACAACTGAAGGCGCGACCCTTGCGACGTGAGCACGCTGACAATCAGATCAGCATCGCCGTAGCGAATGCTTTTGAGAACAATGCCTTTATCCTGCGCTCTCACTCGGAATCTCCACACGCCCGCGGCGCAAATAAATCACCGCACCGACAAGTCCGAGCAAAAACTGAAACGCCTGCAAAAGCGTGATGCCCACCGCGCCAACTTGGGTTGGCGCCTGAAGCGCAGTCTGAAACAAAAAGAAAAAGGCCGCTTGCCCAATGCCAACGCCGGCCGGCGCAATCGGCACCGCTTGAATCACAAGTCCCATCGGAATACAGAACCAGAAAACCGAAAGTGGAATATTTCCTTCACCCAGATACTGCGCCGTCGCGTAGAAGAAAACGATCAACAAGACCTGATTCACCATCGAGAGCCCCATCGCGATAAAGAGATCGCGTGGATGACGACGATACGAATGCATCGCGCGATAGATCGACTCAAGCACCGCATGCCCCGGAAGCTTGTGAATGAGCTCAGAGAAAAATCGAAGCGGTGCCTGCAGGCGACGCGAAAGCGCAAAGGCGAGAACAGCGAAGAATCCGAGTGTGATCAAAAGTGTCGCCGACCCAATTGCAAGCAGGCGCGGGTCGTGGCTCAGGCGATCGTAAAATGCGACGATCGCAAGTGAGGCCGAAAACATCATGACAAAAAAACCGATCAAACGATCCATGAAAACGCTGACGCCGGCCGCGACTTTACGGCTTCCCTGCTCTTGCCCGCGAGCGAGGTAGTAACCCTTGATAATGTCCCCGCCCACACTCCCCGGCATCGCATAGTTGAAAAACATCCCGATCAGCGTGAGCTCAAGCGATTCCCGAAACGAAACCGGAAACTCCTGCCCCTTAAGCAGGAAACGCCAGCGCCAGGTCACCACAAGAACCTGCACGAGGGCGAGACCACCAAGGATCAAGAACGGCACCGGGCTGAGCGCAATCTTTAGAGCATTCCAGTCCAAGGCTCCGCGGCTAAAAACCCAGGCAATCAACCCGCCCGCGACCAGAAATTTGAGCGCTGTCAGCGCGAAAGAGCGGATTTTTTGTGAACTCGGCATCACTCGGTTGTACGCGGCTTGACCTCAGGATTGGAAGAGGTGAAATGTGAGGTCGAAAAAGATTTTTGCCTAGCTTTTTGGAGGCACGCGCAATGAATGTGGCGGTCGTTGGCACAGGGTACGTCGGTTTGGTGGCAGGTGTTTGCTTTGCTGATGCAGGGCATCACGTCTGGGGTGTCGATCGCGACGCAAACAAGATCGCGATGCTTAAAAAAGGGGAAATCCCAATCTATGAGCCTGGCCTGCTCGATGTCTTTGAGCGGTCAAACTCTCGCCTGACATTTACGACAGACCTCAAAGAAGCCGTGAATACATGCGACGTGATCTTTATCGCTGTCGGCACGCCCGAAAAAGAAGACGGAAGCGCTGACCTTGGCCCGACGATGACAGTGGTTGAGGCCGTCGCCAAAGTCGCCACTCGCCCCAAGTTCTTGGTTCTCAAGTCGACCGTGCCGGTCGGAACAGCCGCCAAAGTTCGCGCCAAGATCGCCGAGGTCACTCAGGTTTCAATCGATGTCGTCTCAAACCCGGAGTTCCTCAAAGAGGGCGCTGCGGTTGAGGACTTTTTAAAGCCCGATCGCGTTGTGATTGGCTGTAAAACCGAAGCGGCGCAAAAAGTAATGACCGAACTCTATGAACCGTTTGTTAAAAACGGACACCCGATTTTGTTCATGGATAACGTTTCGGCGGAAATGACAAAGTACGCAGCCAACGCATTTCTCTCGGTTAAAATCAGTTTCATCAACGAACTCGCGCTTCTCGCCGATCAACTCGGCGCCGACATCACTGATGTTCGACGAGGCTTCACGTCGGATAGCCGTATCAACCCGGCCTTCTTTTACCCAGGTGTTGGCTATGGCGGCAGCTGCTTCCCTAAAGACGTCAAGGCGCTGATGTTCAGCGGTCAAGCCGTCGGCATCCCGATGCGAGTTGTTGAGGCCGCTGATGTTGTAAACGATCGCCAGAAGCTCATACTGTTTGAGAAAATTCGCGACTACTTTGCTAACCGCGGCGAATCTCTTCAGGGAAAACGCATTGCTCTTTGGGGCCTTGCCTTTAAGCCACGCACCGACGATGTCCGCGAAGCCCCGGCAATGTACATCATCGAGAAGCTTGTCGATGCCGGCGCGACTGTCGTTGGCTTCGATCCGGTTGCGATGGAAACGGCGAAGGCTGGTTTCACGCGTCCGTTTGCGACGACCGAGACGGCAATGGAAGCTGTGAAAGGTGCTGACGCCCTCGCGATCGTTACCGAATGGAATGAATTCCGTTCTCCAGATCTCGCTGCACTCAAATCGACTATGAAGCGACCGGCGATTTTTGACGGCCGAAATGTTCTTGATCCGCAGAAAGTGTCGTCCGCTGGTTTTGACTACTTCTGCATTGGACGCCAGTCGCGCAGCCAAGCCCGTGTCGCACCCGAGCGGGCCGCGAGTGCAAAGCAAGATCAACCAAAACGCCGGGCACTGGTCGCTGGTGCGGCTGGTTTTGTCGGCAGCCACTTGGTCGATCGCCTTCTGGAGCAAGGGCTTGAAGTCGTCGGACTTGATTCCTTTATCACCGGTCGCACCGAGTGCTTGAAAAAAGCCTGGTCGCATCCAAACTTCCGTTTCGTTCGCCACGACATTCGTCACCCCATCGCTCCCGCGCTTTCAATGCTCGGCCTTGGCAACCAGCCCGGAACATTTGACGAAATCTACAATATGGCGTCGCCGGCTTCGCCCGTTGATTTTGCCCGCATTCCACTTTCGATTCTCGAAACTGCATCTGAAGGGCATCGTCATCTCTTGGATCTTGCCGCCAGCACTGGAGCGGTTTGCCTGTTTGCAAGTTCAAGCGAAGTTTATGGCGATGCTGAGGTACACCCACAGGTGGAGAGCTACTTTGGCAACGTGAACACTGTTGGACACCGATCGTGCTATGACGAAGCGAAGCGCTACGGCGAAGCCCTGTCTGTTGCTCATGCTAAGGAACACGGAACAAAAATTCGCATGGCGCGAATTTTTAATACCTACGGCCCACGTATGCGGCCAACCGACGGCCGCATTATTCCGAACTTCTTCATGCAGGCCCTGCAGGGCAAAGCCCTCACCGTCTACGGCGAAGGACACCAGACGCGAAGTTTCTGTTTTGTGTCGGATCTTGTCGATGGCCTGATCGCGCTGGCTCGAAGCCAAGAATCGCGCCCAACCAACGTCGGCAACCCCATTGAACGATCGGTTCTTGAGATCGCAACTGCGGTGAACGAACTGACCGGCAATAAGGCCGGAGTGACCTTCTTGCCGCTTCCGGAGAACGACCCGAAAGTGCGGCGCCCCGACATCACTCGAGCAAAATCCTTTGGCTGGGAGCCAAAGGTGGCGCTCGAGCACGGCCTCAAAGAGAGCTTTGATTATTTCCGAGAGGAACTCTCGCAAATGGGTGGAAAGGTTCACACCCCGACAGTTATGGCATCGCTGCAGAGTCCATGAGTCAAATCATGAAACCATCGACTTTAACTGAGAGCCTTCATGATCAGTCGGTCTTCTTTCGCTGCGTTGAAGACTGTTCCGAGCCGATGATGATTTCTGATCGCACTGGACGTCTGCTCTACGTGAACAAGGCGTGGGTCAGAACCTATGGTTACTCCAAAGAAGAGGCCGTTGGCGCGACTCCTCGTTTGCTGCGCTCCTCCCATCAGACTGATGAGTTTTATCAGGCGATGTGGAGACAAATTCTGAACCCATCAATTGGCTACTGGAAAGGCGAGATCGTCAATCGCGCAAAAGATGGCCGCTTGGTCCCCGTGCTTTTGACTATTACACCCTACACACAGGACGGGCAGATTCTGGGCTATATGGGCGTCGCCGTTGACTTGACCGAACGACGCTCGATGGAGCGTCAGATTCTCCGCCAAGACCGCCTCGCCAGCATTGGCATGCTGGCCTCGAGCCTTGCACACGAAATCGGAAACCCCCTCGGCGTTATTCGTGGACGCGCCGAAATCATGCTCGAAAGCATGCGTGGCGGAGCTCCATCAGCCGATGCGACTCGCTCTGCACGCCTTCTCCAGAACGCAACGCAAGGCCTCGATATCATCGTCGGACAAATCGATCGCATCGCACGGCTCATTGATTCACTTTTAAAAATCAGCCGCGTTCCACAGGAGATCACACTCCGCGAAGTAAAAATTCGCGGCCCCGTGACCGAAGTCGTAACCTTGATCGGCGAGACTTGCCGACGCAAAGGTATCGAACTCGTCGACAACGTCGACGACCTTGTCGTGTTCTCGGACAGCCATCACCTTCAGCAGATTTTGCTCAATCTGACGATCAACGCTGTGCATGCGATGGAAGAAGAGACCAAACGGAGCGGTCGAACAAATCATCGTCTGACTCTCTCGAGTTCAAAACGCGATAATGGAGAGATCACAATTCACATTGCCGACACTGGCTGCGGACTTTCGCCCGATGTGAAACGGCGTATGTTTGAACCTTTCTATACGACAAAGGCACCGGGCCAAGGCACCGGTCTTGGACTAGCAATCGTCAGCCGCCTCACCGATGAGATGCAGGCCGCGATCAATGCCGAAAGCGACGGTCCCGGCCTCGGCACGACATTTCATCTTGTTTTTTCGGGCAGCCAGACCAAGCCTCGAGGGGATGGCCTGAGCAGCGGCTAACGCTCTACAGCTGTTCGAGGAACTCAATCGTGCTGTTCTCAACCAAGTCGAACTTCAGCAGAGTGATGAGACCATGCGAGATCCCTTTGAACGTCACCACTCGGTGAGGGATTTCGTCCTTGATTCCGCCGGTGAAAGCCGCGATATGCCCGGGACTCACTGTGTCGTCCGACGTGTTCACTAAAAACAAACTCGGAACCGTCAACCGACGCCCCAGAGCGCGCGATAGTTTTAACTCCGTCACCGCTTCGGTCGCCGGCACCGTCATCGCAACGGTCTCACCCCAAAACTGACCGAAACGCGCCAATTTCGAAAGGTGCTGCTGCAACACACGCGAACGAAGCGTCGTCACTTCGCACCCCATGTTGAGACTGCGCAGCTTGTCTTGCTCAGTCACCTCTTCTCCCGTCACCAATTTCTTAATTCTTGGAAAGTCGCCAATCGAGTGACCGAAGTGCTTCACATTGCAAAGCGGCCAAGCGATCTCGGGCCGAACCCGCACCGCCGGCTCCATCGCAATCAAGCCAGCGACACGAAATTCCGATGTCAACGCCGCGTTGATCGAAAGCATTCCACCCATTGAGTGCCCGAGTACAAC
>JAEUWE010000081.1 GCA_016791465.1 Pseudobdellovibrionaceae bacterium | reverse complement strand
CAATCAGATCGGCATAGGCGCTGACATAGTTCGGGTGGATGAAGAAACGAACGTGGTTCTTGCCGCCCTTTTTGAAACGGATCAGGTCTTTTGTTTCCGGTGTCGCATAGTCTGACACGTGCGCGAACTGCATGTCGCCCTCAGGGATAGGGATGAACGGCAGCTTAAATGTTGTAAATGCGTTTGGCGCGAAATCGCCAAGTGACTTGAGGTCATTAGAAAGTTGGGCATGCAGGTTGGCCTCTTTCTCAAGACGCATCAACTCGGCAAATGCCGGAGGCAGTTTCGACATTAAATTTGTACGGTCCGCGATGTCCCGCGAAAGAACAGTGTCCTGTGCACTGATCGGTCCTGATAAGACCTTCTGCGATCCAATTTGGCCGATGGCCCGCGGTACCTCGCGAGTTTTGAAGTACTTGATTTCAATTTCACGCTCGGGCGGCGTGTCCATGCCGTTTGGAAGGAGCCAGCGCAATCCCGCGCGGTCCACGACAAGATGCATTCCGTCAGGAACATCCACCGCTCCAGCCTTTGCGACTTGGCGAGGTTCCAGATTTTCAGCGCTAAATACGGGAACGGAAAAGGCGAGGCCCAACAGAGCGCCGACAGCCATTAGACCGCATATGACTTTTGAAAATTTAAACACGCTGAGGCCCTCCTGAATCCCGTAAACCAAACTGACTTTATTTCAGCTCTTCCCCCTTAGTTCACAACGCACGGCGGCGCAATTTATATAAGTAACTGATTTTATTCGGCTTTGGGCAGGTAAGGATGACACGGTTGAGGCGTGTACGTTGAACGATCTTTACGCTAGCCTTTGCATAGCGCCGGAAAATTCTTCGTCGGAGGAAAAACATGTGGAAATTTGTGGTCTCCATTTTGAGCCTATTTTTAGCATTGGCAGTCAACGCTCAAACATCGACCAGTCCCGGTCGATTTGAGGGAGGAAACGACTTTCAGTATTTCGGCGCCGTCGGCAATGTTTCAGTCCAATGTTTCCCCTCCGGCGGTGCGCCGAGCGGCCCGACATCGGCCTACTATCGTTGCGACGGCTACTCGTTCTCGCCCGCTGAAGAAGCCCGATTTATAGGCCCCATCGCCGATGCCGACGAGGTTACCCTTGTCGCGACACACGCCGACCGCTCCACGCGATCCAAGTCGGGAAGTTACGATGGTCGGAAAGGCCAGAGCGACGATCGCTTTAATCTCTGGATCAGCACCGTCTTTCAACGGCCACTTTTAAAAATGGGCGCGAACACCGTCGACTGGACCCTTAAGCGGAAAGGCAAGAGCGTCACCAAAGGAAGTTTCGTAGCAAACGTAAAAGATAATGGCGATCTTCAGTGCCCGAACGCGTCTGAGACCTCATGGGATATGAATGACTGCATTTCATCGGCGCGAGTATGCAGCAACTACTTCAGTCGCTACGGACATCTTTGCCAGTAGCGACCTGCTGAGTTGGCGTGGGTTATTCTTTTGCGGCCGGCGGCTTTGCTGCCGGTACGTCGAATTTTTCCATCACTTTCCACGCGCGGATATAATTGAACGCCTGAAGAACTTGGAAATCGTCCTGCAGAAGCTTGTCGCGTGGGGAGAGATTCGACTTCTTGCTCGCATCTTGCTTGAACCAATAGCTCATCGATGACGAATCTTGATCCTTCGCCTTTTCTTTTTCTTTGTCGCCAAGCAGATGCCCGCCCAAATCCTGCTCGCGGCGAACATCTTTGCGAATAATGGCTTTCTTAAACTGCTCGGGATCAACGTCCTCAACGGCGACATCCGGCTTAATGCCTTCTGCCTGAATCGAGCGACCGCTCGGAGTATAGTATCGCGCAACTGTCAGCTTGAGCGCTGAACCGTCGCCAAGCTTCACAACAGACTGCACGCTCCCCTTACCAAAGGTCTGCTGTCCCATGACCAATGCGCGCTTATTGTCCTGCAAAGCTCCTGAGAGAATTTCAGATGCACTCGCTGAAAACTCGTTCACCAGGGCGATCACCGGAAAGCCTGTGTACGTTCCTTCTTTTTTGGCGTAGATGACTTCTTTCTCTTTTTTATTTCTTCCGATCGTGCTGACGATGATTCCGTCCTCAAGCAAGAGGTCACTGATCTTAACCGCCTGATCAAGCAAGCCGCCCGGATTGCGACGCAGATCGATAATCAAACCCTTTAAACCTTTCGGACGCTTCTGTGCCTCTTTCAGAGCCTTCTCAAAATCACCAGAAGAGTTTTCAATAAAGCTCGTCAGGCGAATATAGAGGTAACCGTCGTCAAGATCGGTCGCCTTTACGGACTTGAGCTTTACTGTACCTCGCGCAACCGCAAACTCTTTTGGTTTCTCAAATCCGTCTCGGTAAATTCCAAGCCGAACTTTCTGGCCTTTCTTGCCACGCATTTTTTGAGCAGCTTCGGCCAAACTCAGACCTTTTGTCGATTCACCGTTGATCTCAACAATCTTATCGCCAGCTTGAATTCCCGCTTCCCACGCCGGAGTATCTTCGATTGGAGAAATGACCGTTAAAATGTCGTTCTGCAGAGTGATCTCAATTCCCAAGCCGCCAAACTCTCCGCTCGTCTCACTCTCAAACTCTTTATAAACCTCCGGTGGCAAAAAATTGGTGTGCGGATCAAGCTCTTGCAACATGCCCTTTACGCCGCCGTAGATCAGTTTTTTGATATCCACTTCTTCGACATAGTATTGTTGAACCAGATTGAGAACCTTAGTGAAAATCTGGAGGTCGGAGTAACGCTCCTTTGCATAGGCGAGTGTTACCCCCGAACTGAGTGAACCGAGGACAAAGCCACCGAGCCCCACAAAAAGCAAAAACGAGAAGGGCGCTAAAAATCGAAACTTCGGTTTGTTCATCGTCACTCCATGACCACTTGTTGCTTCTTCATATTGTCTTCTGCTTCTAGAGCTGAGGTCAAAAGCCGAGGCGCGACCTTGATCCAAACTGCAGGGTCTTCTGGTTCAGAAAAATGTCGAATTTCAAAATAGAGCTCGTCGCGGACTCGACCAATGACTTGCTCGCGAGAAACACGATCACCGACACGCACTGACGCTTCGATACTCCCACAATAGACGCTGTAGTAGTGATCTCGATGATCGACAATAACCGCTTCGTCGTATCCCGGAAGCGCCCCACGGAAAACAACCTGTCCCTCGTCAACCGCGGACACCGGATGTGAGCCCGCCAGTTGCTCTCCACGAATACGCCAACCCTTGTGACTCATTCGAAATTTGTATTTTGGATCAACAAACAAACCAAACGCACGCGTTAGCACGCCGCCAGCCATGGGCGATGCCAGCTGACCTTTGCGCTCAAAGAGCGACGGCTTAAGAAGCTCCGCAAGTTCGTTGTCCGCTGAAGAGACCGTCGCCTTCGAACGAAGCTTCTTCATTTCACTCAGCTTTTGCTGAGTCTTGGCCTCAACCGTCGCCGCCAGAGATGTTTTTGCCTTGTGCTCAACCGCAAGCAACGCCTCCTGTTTTTGAATACGCTTTTCGACAACAAGCAGACGCTCAACCTGCGCCTTCAGTTTTTTTCTCTGAACAGCAAGACTCTTGATGTTGGTTCGATAGGAGCGAATCGTCTGATAGTCGTAGTCTGATACAATTCGCAGACTGCGCATCGTCGAGTCCAATTCATAGGCACTCTTCTGCGAGAAAACTGCGCCCAAGTAGCCTTCACCTGAAAGCTTGTACATCGCCCGCAGCCGCTTTCGCAGCAGTGTTCGCTGTTTCGCAATCTGCGACTCAAGGCTGCCAATAGCGGAAACGACGTTTTTTACAGACTCCTGCGCTTGAAATAGCTCATCCGTGAGCTGCCCTTTGCGCGAAGAAATTCTCTTCATCCTTTGATTGATGGCATAGAGCGATCCCAAAAGACGTCGACGTTCAGTCTCGCCCTCAGCAATGTTTTCTTTGGTCTGCTTCAGCTGGTCGATGAGTTCTGTATCAGGCGGCTGTGGTATCTGTGCGGGAGCCAAAGAGCTGGACAACACAGAGGATAGCAACAGCAGTGAGGCAACTGACCGAAAGAAATTCACGCATCGCCTCGAACACGGCGCGCCGCGGCCCAACCGTCGTTGAGCGAACGAACTGTGAACAAAGAGGCCATCCCGCCAATCATCGTCGCGACAGCAACAAAGCCGATGGCTTCAAGCGGGTTCAGATAGCGAATCTCGGTCGCCATGCGAGCGAATGCAAAACTCGACTTCATTAGACCAACTTCCCAGACAAACAGCCCTAGGTTGATCGTCAGTGCGATCAGTGCCGCAATGAAGCCAATGATGAGCCCCTCAATAAGGTAGGGACGACGAATGGCTTCGCGCGAGGCGCCAACGAGCTCGAGAATTTCAATTTCGTCTCTGCGCTGATTAATCGACGCGCGGACCGAGTTGCCGATAACAAACAGACTTCCCATCAGCAGGATAAGTCCAATAACAGCCCCGCCGGCTGAGACCGTTTGGAAAAATGAGGAATAGCTTCGAACCCAACTCTGTCCGTAGCTAACGTCCTCAACTCCATCAAGACCGCCTATGGATTTTGCCATCGCGTCCATCCGCTCGACACTTCCATCCTGATTGATCCCCTCGGCGAGGTGCACTTTTAAACTCGCCGGAAAGGGCGTTGCAAACTCAGAGTCATCCAAAAGATCGGGAGCATAGCTTGCCATCTGTTCGCGAAAAAAATCGGCGGCCTGCTTTTTGGAAATCATTTCGACGTCGCGCACATCCGGCATGCTCTTGAGCTTGGCTTGAAGGGCCGAGATGACATTCGGACTGACGTCATCCTCAAGATAGACCGACAGGTGAACCTTCTCGCCCCAAGTTGCCAAAATTCTCTTCATATTCAATGAGGTGACTAACATAAATCCAATCAGCGCAAGCGAGGCCGACAGGACAACAAGCGTCGCACTGGCCGTGACCGGCTGACGGCGCCACGTCCGCAGAACCTGCTTCAAATCCTGGGCAATTAGGGAGAAACCCATAGTCCCTCCCCCATTTGTCCAGCGTGGATTTTCAAAACACGTTTCGCACGGCTCTTCACCATTGCATGATCGTGAGTTGCAACAAAAACGGTTGTTCCCTGCGCATTGGCGCGCTCGAACAAGTTCATGATCTCAGCCGACAACTCGGGATCAAGATTCCCTGTCGGCTCGTCCGCGATCAAAAGACCTGGTTTATGAATCAATGCGCGCGCAATGGCCACACGCTGCTGCTCTCCACCCGAAAGCGACTCTGGGAACTCATCCGCCTTGTGCGCTAAACCGACACCATCAAGTCCATCCATGACTCGACGCTGAAGCGACGAGCCCGTGTCGCCTCGAATGTCCAGAGGCAGAGCAACGTTTTCAAACACAGTGCGATCGCGAAGCAACTTAAAGTCTTGAAAGACGACGCCGATTCGACGACGGAAGTGCGGAAGCGTCGCGGCGGTTAACTGCGCTATTTCATATCCAGCCACTGAGGCCACACCCGAACTCGGTCGATCAAATGCCGACATCAGACGAAACAGTGTCGTTTTTCCTGCACCACTTGGACCGGTAAGAAAAACAAACTCGCCTTTTTGAATTTCAAGGGAAACGTCACGAAGAGCATGTGACGCACGTCCTTCGTTTCCACGATAGGTTTTATAGACATGTGAGAAAGATATCATTCACTCAGAGTAGCTGGTTTCTCTGAGCAATGGCTCACGCCGGACGTCTAGATTTGGCTTGAACTCAAAGTCCCTGACCGAAGTTCAGTCAGAATGCGTTCATGCTGCTCTCGCATCGCCTGCTGCAGGGCCTCCGACATCGCAACGCGGTTGCGGAGCAAAAGAAACGCGTTTCGATGTCTCAACACTTCAGAGTAAGGGGTTTTAATCGAACTGATCACCGCACCACTTCGATAGACTCGCGTCACGAGCCACGGCTTTTCAAAGCCCCAGTCTTCAGTCTGGACATGATATTGAAGTCCAGCGAGGACGATGTCTGAGTTGAAGCCCTTTTCCATACTCTACGAATAGTCTTCAACGTCGAGTCCGGTCAATCCTTACCCCACTCGTTCCGATATAAATGCATGCTCGAAACGGTCTCTCAGTGGATGCGCTCGCGTCCGCCGACTCTGCCATTGGTACTACTGCCACTCGCTGCCGTACTCACCGCGCTTGGGTGTTCGGGTACACGTTCAGCGGAACAGGCCAGCCGAATTCCGTCGGCGCCTTACTGCACCGTGAGCTCTCCCAGCAAAGGTACCGCGAAGATTCGCGGAATTGCTGTCTTTGAAAGCAGGCTGAACGGCAATGGCGCGGTAACCGACTCGGGTCTTGTTTTTTCGGTGACGAATTTTTCAAGCCCCGGCAGTCGAACCTACTCAGTCGAAATAAATGGCGCTTCTTATGCCGTCGAGTCCTCACTTAGCGGCAACCAGGGCGTTTTGGATGTCGTGTCCAAACTGAAGACATCGATCAACTCGCGAAGGGTCGGACTTTATGCGTATGGAACCTCGCAACTCACTGTCACTGCCCCTGAAGAGATCGACTCCCCCACGTTTGGCACCGCGACAAATCTGAGTCATACGGCGACCAATGCCGCAGCTAAACCTATTCGATATGCTGAAGTTGCTCTGCTCGACGCCAGTGGCGGCATTGCCGCTTGCGCCGAGACCTCCGACAAAGGCGAGTTTGAATTTACCGTCGAGGACTCGACAAAACCTTACGTCGTTGAAGTACGCTCACGCTCGTACAATGGCATGAACACCGCGTATGTTCTCGAATCTCCCACGACAGGGCAATTTCACGCCCTAAGAAAGTCGACCGCAAGCCGTCAGTTGATCCTACGGGCGCGAGTTCATAGCGACCTCAAAGCCGGCGCGTTTAACATTTTAGATCAAATCCTCAGGGCACAAGAGTATCTTCGCGTCAGCACCGCAGACTGCGACCTTCCCAACAGCCCAACCTTTTTTGTCGGCTGCGTGCCATTTTCAACAGCGCCCCTGGTCAACATCTACTGGTCGGCCGGAGTTAGTCCTGGAATCTACTACGGATCCGATCAGGCCATCAGTTACTATCTCAATGGCCAACGCGAGCTGTATATACAAGGCGGCAACAATGGCAACGTGGTGTCCAGCGATATGGATCACTTCGATGACGCCGTCATCCTACACGAATATGGTCATTTTATTGAGGATGTGTTCGGACGCCCCAATTCTCCTGGCGGAACTCACGACGGCAATTCGATTATCGATCCTCGCCTTGCTTGGGGCGAGGGCTGGGCCGACTACTTTCAAGCTGCCGTCACCGGAAACCCCATCTATCGAGATACCTACGGCACCCCGGACTGTTCATCCCTTTGCGCTGGTGTCTTCTACAATGCTTCACTCGACCCTACCGGAACTGCCACCAACGATGCTCCCACTGCAAACTCAAAAGCAGAAGGCAACTTTCGCGAATTTTCAATATCTCGAGTTCTTTGGGACGTGACCAAGCCCGGCGGTGTTTCGCAGTTTTCTGAAGTTTGGAGACTTTTCGTCGAACCACAAATGGGAATGCGAATTGTCGCCGATCCCTTCAAACACATCGGCTCGATTCACGAGCTACAAGGGAAGCTTCCAGGGGCCACCGACTGGAGCGCACTTCTTTCAGCGGAAGAACAAAACCGTGGTTCCTCAGCATATGGAACACTGCTCACGGCCAACGCCTCCTGCGCGACAAATCCGGTTACAATCACACCCAATCGAGGCCCCGGAGACTACGGTAGTTTTGAAACTTCGGATCTCTTGCGAAGTAATGATTTCTACCGAATCGAGCACGCCGGAGGTCCGTTTAGTCTCGAACTCCGATACACCAAAGACGCCGACAATCCGGTCGACCTCGATCTCTACGTTTATCGTGCGCGCTACGTCTTTGGTCGAGCCAGCGATATGATGGCAAGTTCGGCCTTGGTCAACGACTTCGGGGTAGAAAGAGCATCGGCCTCGCTTTCTCCTGGCACTTATTTGATCAACGTCTTTGCCGACACCTCAATCGCCGCAAAAGCTCCAGGCGCAAACACACAATACGTGTTACGCTTAAATGGAACCGATCTCTGCCCAGCCACAACACCGTATTAGGAGTCTCCGGTGAAGCATAGCCCACAGGCCCGCCTCCTCGTTTCGACCCTCGCCGCCGCTATCACGATGGCGATCGCTTGGTCCATCATGCATGCGCCAACTCGAATGCCGGCCAGCACCGAGGCCACGTCATCTCGCTCAAAAGCAGCACTTCGCCCACAACCAGAAACAACGCCGGCAAAACCTGCGACTCATAAACCGTCCGCCAACCTCAGCATTGCCATCGACCAGATTGAACAGACGCTTCCAACGCTTGGGTTGCGCGGTCAGATCCGAGCCGAACACGCATTATCGGGATACCAATTCGCCTGGATAGTCTCGGACGGTGACAAAATCGTCGAGGGTACTGCCGCGGGACCGGTGCCAACAATGAATGCAGGTGATACCTTTGATATCAAAATACAAATTACTCCGGCGCCCCTGTCAAAAAATCCCGTCGTCTTGCACGTCTACCAACTGATCAATGGTGAACCACGAGGTGTCATTGCGCAGTGGAACTTCCCAAGCAACCGAGCCGCAGAACATGACCGCACCGACGAAAAGACGACGCCGCTTCCAGATGGACTCGTTCAATAGAACAGCATTCAAGATGGTGTGCGTGAGGCGTGTGCGGCCTCGTAGGATCGAATAAACTGAACGATCTCCGTGCGTGGCACGGGTTTCTCCATAAAACCGACGTAGTTCAAACTCTTCTGTAAATCGGCGTGGTTAGGACCTACGAAACCAGAAATAAAAAGAATCGGAATCGACGGCAAGCCAAGCGCCGTCAGCCCT